>CAJXJM010000390.1 GCA_913054205.1 uncultured Rhodospirillaceae bacterium | reverse complement strand
TGCCGGCGATCGGGCTCGGTTGTATGGGGATGACCATTCAATATGGCGAGCTTGATGATGAAGAATCGATCGCAACCATTCATCATTCGCTCGATATTGGACTTAATCTTCTCAACAGCTCGGACGCTTACGGTAAAGGCAAAAATGAAACTTTGATCGGCGAAGCTATTAAAGATTGTCGATCGGAGGTCATTCTGAATACCAAATTCGGCAATGTTACCAATGCCGAAGGCAAACCGGACGTAAATGGACGGCCCAAATATGTCAAAGAAGCCTGCGAAGCCAGCCTCAGACGATTGAGGACGGATCACATCGATATCTATTCTCAGCATCGTGTCGATACAGACGTTCCTATCGAAGAAACCGTAGGTGCTATGGCTCGGCTGATTGAGGAGGGGAAAGTGAGCTATATTGGCCTGTCTGAGGCTGCTCCAGAAACCATTCGCCGCGCCCATGCAGAAGCACCGATTAGCTGCGTTGAAACAGAATATTCTTTGTGGTCGCGTGATGTCGAAGAAGAAATACTGCCGACCTGTATTGAGCTTGGTATAAGTTTGATGCCCTATGCGCCGCTCGGTCGTGGTTTTTTGACCGGCACTATTAAATCTACAGATGACCTAATAGAAGGTGATCGCCGAAGCGCCCACCCACGCTTTGCCCAGGAAAATATCGAAGAGAACAATAAAAAGGTTGCAGTGATCGAACGGATCGCCGAAGGGCGAGGGTTTAAGCCGGCTCAAGTTGCTTTGGCCTGGGTCTTGGCGCAGCATGAAAATATTGTTCCGATTCCAGGTACCAAGCGTCGCAAATATCTCGATGAAAATGCACGGGCCACGGATATTGCCTTGATCGATGATATTCTCCAGCAATTGAACGAAACTTTTCCAGTGGGCGGCACGGCAGGCGAGCGATATCCCGTGGGCCAAATGAAACGTCTCGGTCTATAGGGATGTCTGGGGATACAGTCGGTCGCGTTGAAGGTAAAATTGCTCTGATCACCGGAGGGGGCTCTGGTTTGGGGCGCGCTTCTGCCATTCATCTAGCCCAAGAAGGCGCGCGCGTCGTCGTTTCTGATCTCAACGAAGAGACCGCCGCGGAAACCGCTGCCTCGATCAATCAAATCAGACAAGGTGCTGCGATATCAGCCCGCCACGATGCAACCGTTGAAGAGGACTGGAAGTCGGTTCTTGAACTCACTCAATCCAAATTTGGCGGTCTTGATGTCTTGCTTAACAATGCAGGCATTAGTATCGGCGGCGACATTGAATCGACAGAATTTGCTGAATGGAAAAAGCTACAAGAAATCGATGTCGATAGCGTGTTCTGGGGCTGCAAATTAGCCATACCCTATATGCGGGACAGCGGTGGCGGCTCGATCATCAACATATCGTCGACGGTTGGGATTTTAGGCAATCCTTTAACGCTCGGTTACGGCACGGCGAAAGCTGCTGTCCGTTCGATGACTAAGTCCATCGCGCTTCATTGCGCGCGCCACAAATACAATATCCGCTGTAATTCAGTGCATCCGACATTTATTAAGACACCGCTATTGGATCGTTTCACCGAAGCGGGTGGCAGCGAAGAAGAAACCTATAAAACTTTGGCTGATCTTATTCCTTTGGGCGAGATATTGGAGACCAAAGACGTTACCTATGGAATCATATATCTGGCTTCGGATGAATCTCGCATGATGACCGGCGCAGAGTTCGTCATAGATGGCGGACTTACCTCAGGGTACATGCCGCCCGTATAGGTGCCTACTGCCACAAAGAATTGATATATGCTAAAAAGTATTATGTGTTAATTTAACCCAATTCGTTGGGTAGAGGAGAGGCAGATGGCCGCACCAATTTACAACAACAAACGCTTTAAACCGAGCGAGTATAATTTTGATATGTTCGTTGGTCCCAGCGCCGGCGACCCACTTAAAGATTTCACCTTGACCGATCTTGAAACCGGCGATTCGATTAAGCTTTCAGATTTCAACGGCAAATGGGTGGTGATTGAAACGGCGTCTTCGACCTGTTCGATGTACACCAAAAATATTCCTGACATGAAAGATATTGCCGGAGAATTTCCAGACGTGGAATTTGTTGTTGTCTATGTCCGTGAGGCCCATCCGGGCGAGCGTCTTGGCCAGCACGAAAATATGGACGATAAGATTGCCGCGGCAAAATTGGTGGCACCGCGTTATGGCGAACATCGCCGCGTCCTGGTTGATAATTACGAAGGCGACTTTCATCGAGCCTATGGTGCGATGCCAAATGTTCTTTATATCGTGCGGCCCGATGGCACTATTCATTATCGGGTCAACTGGGCGGCTCCAGATAAGGTCAGAGAAGCGCTCGAAGACCGTGAAAAGTATCATACATATGAAAATGCGGACGTGGCGACCTTAAGAGCCTCTCGCAAAAAACTTCATATGATACGGACAATGTGGACTGGCGGTGTGATTGCTTTGTATGACTTTTTTAAAGGTGTGCCTTACGTCGTCGGCAAACACTTGAAAGTTGATGCCTATTACGCAAAACATGGCCGCTTTAAGAACCAGTCGGAAGATGTTTCCGAAGCGCCGCCTCCTGGCTCTGCAGAATCAGCTAAGCAGAGTGATGGCCAACAGGCGGCTGAATAAACCGCTTTCAACTTTCGGACTTTTCATAAATAAATACACTTGGATTGTTTAATCGAACAAACAAGTGGATGTGAATATATGTCATCTCAAGATGATACCTCTGATTCCCCTGCAACAGGTCCGTTAAGTGGTGTGCGTGTCATTGATATGACCACTGTTTTAATGGGGCCGTTCGCCACGCAGACAATGGGTGACTACGGTGCGGATGTGATCAAGGTAGAAGCGCCGCAAGGTGATTTAATGCGTCAGGTCGGGCCGTCCCGAAGCAAGGAGATGGGCGGGCTGTTTTTAAACGTCAATCGCAGCAAACGATCCATCACGCTTGATCTAAAGCAACCCGAAGGGCGAGAGGCACTGCTCAAACTATGCGAGACGGCAGAC
>CAJXJM010000389.1 GCA_913054205.1 uncultured Rhodospirillaceae bacterium | reverse complement strand
TTACCGGCGCTGAAGCTATTGGCCGCTATCGCCCGGCCAGTGCAGCCGATATTTGCGATATAGAATATTGGTCGCCGGAAGCAGCCAAGCTGGGCGCCTCGAAACTGTTGCCGCTGCAAGGCCAAGTCGCGTTGGTTACCGGCGGCGGTTCAGGAATTGGCGCAGCGACAGCGGCGGCTTTTGCCGATCAAGGGGCAGCGGTCGTTGTGCTCGATCTCAACGCTAGGGCGGCCGAGGATGTGGCGGCTGAAATAAATGGAATTGGAATCGTCTGCGACGTCACCAATCCGCGTGATGTCCGGCGCGCCTTTGATGCGGCCTGCAAGTCTTTTGGCGGCGTTGATATTGTCGTCTCAAACGCCGGTGCGGCTTGGCAGGGCGAGATCGGCACGGTTGATGAAGCGGTGATCCGTAAAAGTTTCGAGCTCAACTTTTTCGCGCATCAGACAATCGCGCAAAATGCGGTGCGGGTGATGCGCGCGCAAGGTGTAGGCGGACGGTTGTTGTTCAACACTTCCAAGCAAGCGGTTAACCCCGGCGCTGATTTTGGTCCCTATGGATTGCCAAAAGCCGCGACACTTTTTCTCATGCGGCAATATGCGGTTGACCATGGCAAAGACGGCATTACCTCGAACGCAGTCAACGCCGACCGTATTCGCTCAGGCCTCCTCACCGGCGATATGATTGCGTCGCGCTCCAAAGCCCGGAGCTTAAGCGAAGAAGATTACATGAGCGGCAATTTGCTCGGCGAAGAAGTTTTTGCCGAAGATGTTGCCAAAGCCTTTGTTGATCTGGCACTCTCTCCCAAAACAACAGCAGCGGTGATCACCGTCGATGGTGGTAACATCGCTGCCGCCCTTAGATAAAAGATATAGAGAAGCAACATGACACTGACACCTCTCGAAGAAATCGGCGATCCGCTTTATTTCATTGCCGGCAACGCGGCAGAATCTGGTTTTCCTGTACCGCCCAATCCGCATGGTCAATCTTTGCGCACTTGGGTGCGCTCGCTCGGCGGCATGCAGAAGGAAGCTGTTGTGGTGTCGGCGGCAACCGGCACGGCTTGGCGATTTGCCTGCGATGAAGGCGCGCATCTAGGCGGCCATAACAAAGCACCCAATCCGCTGACCTATCTCAGCGCCGGCATGATCGCGTCCTATACGGCTGAAATCACAGCTCTCGCGGAGCAGCGCCAGATTGAGCTGAGAAATTTGGAAGTCGTGCTTGAAAATTTATACTTCCGCGAAGGTGATTTCCGCAAAGGCACAATGAGCAGCAGTGCTCTGCCGCCAGAACTCAATGTCAGTTGTGAAGCCGATTGTGACGATCAGACATTGAACGAGCTTTTGTATCAGGCGGTGGCCGCCTCGCCGTTAAACGGGTTGGCCCGCGGTGAACACCCAAGTCTGTTTAATCTCGTTCACAACGGCAAAGAGATCACACCGGCGCAGGTTGCCTCCCTGGATGCAGAACCATTTCCTGATCCCGGCGATAATTTTCCGAACCTTAAACCGGCAGACGGGTCTCCGGCTGTTCCTGATTTTATTAAAATTTTTGAAGAAGAAGGCGAGGCTTATGAGGCCTTGATAAAAGCCCGCGTTCCGTCCCCCGAGTTGGACGGCGACAAACTTCTTCTTCATATGCATAGCCGCTGCGTCTATCGTCCCGACGGTGTGAAGGAAATTCATAAAGAACAATTTGGCTCTGATGTGCCGGATTGGCGCTATCTCTCGGATGAAGGCGAAGGTTTTGGCGGTCATGGCAAAGCACCAGATGCAGCGTCGTTGATATCCGCTGGAATTGGCCTCTGTTTCATGACCCAAATGGGGCGCTATGCCAATATGGCAAAACTGCCGCTCACTAATTACAGCATCATTCAAGACACGCATTTTTCTTTAGGCGGTGCCTCCGGTCGCACCGGCGAGGCGGGTGTTGCCGAAGCGGTTGAAACCCATGTCTATCTGAATACTGATGCAGATGATGAAATCGCGCAGCAAATTTTAGCTGTCGCCGAAAAGACCTGCTTCCTCCACGCCTTCTGCCGCAATGATCTCAAACCCAAAGTCCGCGTCTCAAAATCCTCGCGGGCGGCATAAGTCCTAGTCACCCCCTCCTTAATCCTCCCCCCTCAAGGGGGAGGGGGAAATAGTTTTGACTGTAGTCTCTGTGCCCTCTGTGGTGAATTTGCTTCGTCATTCTGGCGAAGGCCAGAATCCAGTCGACTCTGGACCCCGGATCAAGTCCGGGGTGATGAAGTGAAAAATATTCGTGCACGTCTTGGGTTTCAAACGAATTAATGGGGACACGTAACACGTACATGTCCCCTTTACCCCTTCCCCTCAGCCGCCTTAACACCTTCGTAAATCTGATAGGCGTGTTCGGGTTTTTCGTTTTTGTGGACGACGGCGCCGACGGCTTGGATCATGCCGACTGGGCTGTCTGACTGGAAAATGTTGCGGCCCATATCAACACCGGAGGCGCCTTGATCGACGGCTTTGTAGGCCATCTCGAGGGCTTCCATTTCAGGGAGTTTTTTGCCGCCGGCGATGACGATCGGCACCGGACAGGCGGCGACGACTTTTTCGAAGCCGGGCTCAAAATAATAGCTTTTGACGTAATGCGCGCCGATTTCGGCGCAAATGCGGGTCGCGAGACTGAAATAGCGAAGGTCGCGATCCATGTCCGCGCCGACGCCGGTAACCGCAAGGGTCGGAATGCCATAACGCGTGCCGGTATCGATCAGCTTCACCACATTGGCGATGGATTTATGCTCGAATTCGGCGCCGATATAAACTTGCGCTGCCATCGCGGCGGCATTTAAGCGAATGGTATCTTCGATATCAACGGCGACCAGCTCCTGCGAGAGTTCGGTCAGCACACTTTGACCGGCCGAGCACCTAAGCACGATGGGTTTGTTGGTTTCTGCCGGAATGACCGTACGAAGCGCGCCGCGGGTACACATCAAGACATCGGCATAGGGAATAAGCGGTGCGATGTTGATATCGATGCGTTCAATGCC
>CAJXJM010000388.1 GCA_913054205.1 uncultured Rhodospirillaceae bacterium | reverse complement strand
CCTTGCGACAGATCTGAACGTTTCGACCTGCCACCATATCTTACTGACTTTGATGAATAGAGGGTACGCCGCTCAGAACGAACGCGGCCGTGCTTATTTTCTCGGTGCCAAAATTTTGGAACTGTCATCAAACCGCGCGCGGCAATTTAGTCTTGCAGAATTGGCGATGCCGGAATTACGCGAGCTCAATGCAGCGACCGGTGAAAACGTTCATTTGGCGGTCATTCAAGGAAATGATCTGGTTGCGTTGGCGCGCCTCGATTCTTCCAAAGTTGTGCAAGTAAACATGGAAGCGATAAACCTGTCGAACGCGGCTCATGCGACGGCGATTGGGAAATCAATTTTAGCGTGGTTGCCGGAAAATGAAATCGAGCGCATCGTCGATCAAAAAGGATTGGCGCAATTTACGTCGAGCACGATTACTGAGTTTGAAGCGCTCAATGAAAGCTTACGCCTGGTGCGTCGATTTGGCTTTGCCATTGATCGCGAAGAGTTCCTACCGGGTGTTGTCTCGATTGGAACCGCGCTTAGAGATTATTCCGGTACGGTACTGGGATCGGTGAGTTGCACGCTGCCGGCTTCCCGGGCCGATGATGAGAATGTCGAAAACGTCAAACAGGCCGTGCTGGCATGCGTGGCTGAATTGTCGGGTAAATTTGGGCGTCCCGAAGGGGATTCGCCGTAAAATCAACCTTAAACGGGTTGAAAATTCAAAAATGTGAGCCGAAATACGTCACATAGGCTAATATATTGCCAATAAACCCCAAAATATAGTAGTTCAGACTGTCTTTAGCGTATTGTCCAAAATTGCTATACCATATATAGTAATCGGAATATTAAATGAAGATAGCCTCAACGGGGGTAGGCGGTATGAAGTTGGGCGGTGACCCGGGCCTGGACACAATTGCGACGTGCTCATCGCTCGCTTTTGGGTAAGCTGAAATCAGAAGTAACGCGAGTAAATCTCGGCCGCCGCAACCGCTGCCTGCCGTCGGCTTAAATCCCGCCGCCAATTCTGCAGCACAGCCTTCATGAGCGGTGGGTGGTCTCTCAATAGGAGACATCTTCATGGCGTGAGAATTAAGGGGACATGTACTAGTTACGTGTCCCCATTAATTCGCAAAGAGAAAAACCAAGAAGTTCACAAAGAACGCAAAGGAATAAAAGTTGGATGCGCGGATCAAGTCCGCGCATGACGGTGAGGTTTGAGATGATGTTTAAAAATAGCCGTCATAGCCGGGCTTGACCCGGCTATCCACCTTGCGTAGTTGAAATAGTAATTTCACCAAAGAGTTCACAGGGGTTCTAAATTCACCTCCACCTTAATCCCCTCCCATCAAGGGAGGGGGAAAAAGAATAGCCCTTCCCTTGATGGAGGAGGCCAAAATAATCTAATGGGGTAGGGGTGATTAACAAATACTCTTTGGCTGTAAATATCGAATGCGCTACACTTATTAGAAGGTGTACGGAAAAGAGTTGGTTTCGGTATAGATGATAAAATACGACCGCAATTTCAATTTCAAACCTGTTCAAATGGTGGATCAGCGGCATGATTGAATACCTGGTTTCGGTACTAAGAGTTAAAGCCGCAATTAAATATGCGATTTTGCTTCCACTCGTATTGATAAGCACGACATTCGATAGTTTTGCTCTGATGAGGTCATCGATTGAAATACATGAATCTATTTCGGCGCGTGACTTTCAGCGGTTTAGCTATTTACTAAAAAACCTTAATCCCGCTGCAGAGAGAAAGAATATTCTCTTCCTAGATTGGGGAGACGTACTGATCTTAAGAATAAATGACGCCAACTATTGTGAGAAAATATTATGTCTCAACCTATGTGGTCAAAAACTGCAATAAACAATTTTGTCCATATGCAAGCGCCTTAGCCGGTAGAAACGTAAATAAACCTGATCACTTTTCGAAAGAACGAATTGCAAATGGTAATGGTGTTATTATCACCGATGAATTTGAAGATAAGGAAATTTACATATTTTTTATTGTTGATCCTAAGAACCCGGGGTTTGTCAGCGTTGGTGGTAGCTCCATCAAGAATAAACCCAAAGGAGAAGGAAAATCGTTTTTAAACAAATCAATTAGAATTGGTGAAAAAGGAGATAACCCGAAAAATGATAACGCCGTGAAAAATATGGCTTTCGACAGTGACCTGAGCTACAAAAATTACCTTCAATATTTGGAAGATTTGTTTAAGCGTGTTCCGTAATGACAACTCCCACCCATACCGAAACCACTGGTTTTCCGTTCAGGTTAGCAATTTCCTCTGTATTCTTTGAGGTTATTAATTCGGTGACAGTTTATACTCAAGAGTAAACTGTCACCGAATTATTGAAGATGTCCCCGGATGGCTAAGCCATCTCAACGATCTCGCCATCAACAAGCTCAGAAACTTTCGCATCATCATATCCCAACACATCTCGCAGTACCCAGTCAGTGTCGTGCCCCAATTTCGGCGCAGCATTTTTCGGAAGCTCCGGGGCCTCTGATAGGTGAATGGGTGAGCGGGTGAAGGCGTATTCGCCGACTTCAGGATCATCGATTGGCATCAACATGCCGCGGGCTTTAACTTGCGGATCTTCGAATATATCTTCAGCCGTATAAACCGGGCCTGTTGGTACGCCGATCTCGTTGAGTGTATCAACCGCGTCGTCACGGCTGAGGCCAGCCAGCCAACTTTCGATAATCGGTTGGATAAATTTGGCGTTGGCAGCGCGCTCTGTACCGCCTTTGCAGCGCTCGTCGTCTTTTAAGTCTTCGCGGCCCATGGCTTCACACAGCCGTCCCCAAATCCGGTTGTCCGGCACGTTGAGGGCGATATAGCCGTCTTTGGTTTTAAACGCGCCGCGGGGGAAGAGGTTCTTCGGCCGACCGCGCTCCGGCGATTGTCCGGCGGTTGAGAACAGCGTCACCATGGATTCGTTCAGCGACAGCATGTTGTCGAACATGGCACTGTCGACGAGTTGTCCGCGGCCGGTGCGTTCGCGCATAAACAACGCCTGCATGATGCC
>CAJXJM010000387.1 GCA_913054205.1 uncultured Rhodospirillaceae bacterium | reverse complement strand
AAAAATAATTTCTAATAAAGAAAAAACAAGGGGTGGCAAATTGACTAATCAGCACCAAGAAACAGATATAAATTTCATAGTCGAGAATAATGCCAGGCATGTCTGGCATCCTATGATTGACCCCAAAATGTCGACTGAGAATCCACCAGTAATTATAAGTGGAAGTGACGGCGTTTTTATCACGGACATTAATAACAATGTATATCTCGATTGTACGGCCAGTCTTTGGAATGTGAATGTTGGGCACAATCGACCGGAGATCAAAGAGGCGATTGTCGGGCAGCTCGACAAACTGGCATATTATAATACTTTCGGAAATGCCTCCAACCCGCCGTCAATTGCATTATCTGCTCTATTAATGGAGATGTTAGAACCCGAAAATATGGCTCGGGTTTTGTTTTCTTCTGGTGGCTCTGATGCCGTTGAGGGCGCGCTGAAGATTTCTCGGCAATATTGGAAGTTGTTGGGAAAACCTGAAAAAACTAAGTTTTTCTCTCTTAAAAACGCCTATCACGGGGTCCATTTTGGCAGCATGTCAGTGAGTGGTGGCATCCCGTGGCGGCGTGCTTATGAACCCTTACTGCCAGGTTGCTTTCAAATAGAAAGTCCTTATCTCTATCGCAATGCGTGGACCGATGACCCTGAAGAACTTGGCGAAATCTGTGCCGCTGAGTTGGCCCGAGGAATAGAACATCAAGGCCCCGATACAGTCGCTGCCTTTATCGCCGAACCCGTGCAGGGCGCTGGTGGTATGATCGTGCCGCCCGCCAACTTTTGGCCGCGGGTTCGGGAAGTCTGTGACAAATACGATGTTCTTTTGATCGCCGATGAAGTGGTCACTGGTTTCGGTCGAACAGGATCAATGTTTGGCAGTCGTCATTGGGGGATTAAGCCGGACATCATGTGTCTCGCTAAGGGCATCAATTCTGGCTACATCCCGCTCGGGGCAACCGTCGTTAATCAGCGTGTGGTCGATGCCTGGGAAAAGGACGATCCCTTGGCCCCAATCATGCATGGCTATACCTATTCAGGGCACCCGCTTGCTTGCGCTGCTGCCGTTGCCAATTTGGAAATCGTAGTCGGAGAAAATCTTCCTGGAAATGCCGCAGAAGTTGGAGCGTATTTCTTGGAAAGACTGGAAGAACTTGAACAATATGATAGCGTTGGAGATGTTCGGGGTATCGGCCTTATGGCGGCTGTCGAATTTGTAAATGACCGCCAAACCAAAGAGCCAATTCCGGCTTTTGACCCGTATCTCGTGGCAATTCAGAAAAAGTGCATGAACGAAGGTGTGTGGGTACGTATTCAAGGCAATAAAATGATTTTTTCACCGCCGCTCGTTTTTGAAAAAACTCACGTAGATAAAACAATTGAGGCGGTTCACGCCGCTTTGAATAAATTAGAAATTTAATAATTGGAATGCGGAGCATTAATTCACCGCATTAAATACAGGAACCGATTGGTTCTAAACAGAAAACAGGAGAAACAATTATGAATAAATATTTTAATGTTAGTGTTGCCTCTCTTTTAGTCGTTGCGTTGGGCTCAATTGGAACAGCTCAGTCGCAACAACGAAACCTTTCGGCAGAGACCGCTGGCCCGACCGGTGTGCCAGGCAATGTTATGATGCATATGGCTGATGTATTGGGTGAGAAAAAGATTGCCAATCTTCAGGTGGTCCAAGGTCAAACATTGACAAATTCGGTGCGCAATGTAGCCGAAGGTAAAACCGATATCGCCTCAGGACCTATTATATTAACCTTCTTGCTTGCCCGGGGTGTTGGCCCCTATGCCAAACTCGGCAAGAAAAAGGGAGCCGAATTAGCCGCGAACTTGCGAGCATTGTATCCCTATAACGCAGGTGGATTTTTTGGCCTATTTTACACCAATAAGGGCTACAAAAGTTGGGCCGACATGAAGGGTAAGAGCATTTGGAACGGTCCTCCCCGGGGTGCTGCATTAAATAACGGGCGCGCCACCTTACAAATGGCCGCAGGACTGATAGATGGTAAAGACTATAAGGGCGTTCAACAAAACTGGGGGCAATTGATGACCACGTTGGTCGACGGATCAGTGGACGCATTTGTCATTCCGACAACCTGGCCTCACCCGTACGTAACGACGATGAGCGCGGCTGGTAAAGTTTCGGTGCTGTCGATACCCAAGGCTAAATTTGAAGGCAAACTGGCCAAAAAATTATTTGGCGTGCCAGGCAACATTCCCATCGTCATTGACGGTAAGGATTTGGGTTACAAGGATTCTTTAACGCTCATTTCAGAAGACGGGAAACTTCGTGGCCTGGGTACAGCTTTTGCCGATTTGGTGCATAAAAACATGTCCTTTAAGTTGGCCAAAGCCATCACTGCTGCTCATATATCGACTCTGGGTATGTTAAAGAAGCGTACCGCCTTTATGAATAGTGTGGGACTCGCTGAAATGAATGAAGTTAAATCTGGTTTCTGCGGAAAGTCGAAGCTTAAGTATCATGCGGGTGCTGTAGCGGCTTGGAAGGAAGCTGGGTTCAATCTTCCAGCTTGCGCACAATAAAGAAAACCAATAACGGTTTATAACCGAACCGAAGCGATCGCAGCTTAACTAAAGCATAATTTGCCTCCCGGTCTGAATGGCCGGGAGCAATTTTTTAAGCAACAAAGATGATCGATTCTTTGGCTAGCTGAACAATTTTAGCGAGACGTGCTAGGGTCAAAATATGGAAACGTGCAAATAATTTAATTCCGGAGCAGTTTCGATTTTTGTTTTGAGGTATTACCAACATGCGGCCCAAACATGAATACGCAGCCTAAGTCCCAATCCATCCATTTGGCAGATTGGATAGCCGCTTTCTTGGGAATCGGTCTGGTCATTGTCGGCATGGTCCATACTTTGCCAACCCTGCCCGGTCTGGATGAATGGGCTCGCGAAATCACGGAATACCCGGCACTTTCGATCCGGCGTTTCCCATTTCAATACCTCAACCCGCTGGTTTTTGTGTTGATGATGATCATCGTTGTCTTCAAACACTCTTTCTATCGTT
>CAJXJM010000386.1 GCA_913054205.1 uncultured Rhodospirillaceae bacterium | reverse complement strand
TGAGATAGAAAATGCCGGTGAACATTTTGGCCGTGCCTTCGAAGTAATCCGCCCCCAAGAACAAATCATTCCTTTTGTTTTTGCCTCACCGCACAGCGGCACAAATTACGCGCCGACCTTCATCGCGGCATCCCGGCTTGATGCGATTGCGCTAAGGCGATCTGAGGACAGTTTTATCGATGATCTGTATGCCGCAGCGCCAGATTGTGGCGCACCGCTGCTCAAGGCTTTATTTCCAAGAGCTTTTGTCGACCCTAACCGGGAAGCCTACGAACTCGATCCAAGAATGTTTGTCGATCAGTTACCCAAATACGTAAATGCCAGCAGTCCCCGCGTATTTGCTGGGCTTGGAACTGTGCCGCGGGTGGTGACGAATGGCGACGAAATTTACCAGAATAAAATCTCATTTGAGGAAGCCAAACAGCGCATCGAGAGCTGTTATTTTCCCTATCACGCAACGTTGCAGAGTCTCATCGATGAAACTAAAAGTCAGTTTGGTAAATGTGTATTGATCGATTGTCATTCGATGCCGTCAATCGGCGGGCCGATGGATGACGATAGAGGCAACCAGCGAGTCGATGTCGTGCTCGGCAATAAACATGGCGAGGCCTGTTCACCCGACCTCATTAACTTTGTTGAGACCCATTTCAAGAGCCTTGGCATGATTGTCCGCCGCAATCATCCCTATGCAGGCGGCTACACAACACGACATTACGGCGCGCCTGAAACGAATGTTCATGCTTTGCAAATAGAGGTAAACCGGGCGCTCTATATGGACGAAGAAACCATCATGCGAAATTCGGGATTTGACGATCTAAAATCAAAAATATCGAGCCTGATAAACGCCCTTTCCAACGCCGGATTGTCCCTCTAGGTCACCTTATTTCACCATTTTGGCATAATTGTTGCTCATATATCTATAAGGCCGGAAAACGGCCAAAAAATAGATTGTGGCAATAGGTGTGAAAAATGGCGTGTTTTAAGCTTTTAGCTCGTTTAATCCCGATGGCATTGTTTGTATTGATGCTCGGCAGCGTTTCCGCGCAGGCCGTTGAAAAGCCTGAAAAATCCAAAGAAAACAGTGAGTTAAATCCATCAGATGTCTATCTCTGCCAAGCTCAGACGCGGGGATTTGAAAATGCTCTCGCCATTCCATCGAATTTGCTCACAGCCGTCTCTTTGGCTGAATCTGGAAAATGGGATAAGACCAATAAGGCACTTTTTGCCTGGCCTTGGACGGTTATGGCCAAGGGAAAAGGACATTATTTTCCCTCAAAAGCAGCCGCTATCGCCAAGGTACGCATATTACAGGCCCAAGGGGTAAAAAATATTGATGTCGGCTGTATGCAAATCAATCTTTATTATCACCCCAAAGCCTTTGAAAATTTGAACGCTGCTTTCGATCCCGAACGCAATGTTGGTTATGCCGCCAATTTTTTGGCAGCGTTGAATCAAAGCACACTTTCCTGGCCACAAGCAGCCGCAAATTATCATTCAACAAGGGTTTCAAAGAATCAAAAATATCTAAATAAAGTGTTGGGGCTTTGGCAAAAAGTCAGCAACAAATCTATTCGGAAATCTGGGTTTCATCGCTCACCTGTTCCGGCTTATGCCGACCCTATAGGGCGCCTCGCCCAGGCGGCACTTTTAAAATCAAGATTTCGTGCAAGGCTATACGCAGAGCGCAACGCAAAGAAGCCAGAGATAAAATCGCACAATCTAGATGCTTGGCGGCGCGGGCGTTTCGGAAAAAATTATTTGCAGACGACAGCAGCGTTACAGAAAGCCGATCGCGTACGGAAAGACAAAAACTATTTAAAACGAGGCAAAAAGAGCTTCTCTCAACGGCGCCAGGAACAAATGTCAAGGTGGCGCAAAAATCGCAACATTGGCGCCTTCAGGTAATAAATTGTAGCCGCTCTTACATTATCTCGATAGATTTCTAAACTGTTTGATATTGCTTGTCTTTGAGGAATCAAATTTGAGTTTAAGAACGCGCTATTTGCTGAATATGCTGGGTGTCTCCCTCCTGCATTTTTTCGCCTTCATCTCATTTATGCTCATCACCGGCAAAATGGAGCGCATTCTGCTTGCCGTCCCAATGAACCTATTCCTGTTAGGCGGTGTAAACCTAATTGGCGCAATTTTTATATTCTCACCGATTCAAAAATACTTAAATGGTGAGATTGAATTTCAAGACGCAACAAAGCGTATTCATCAATTGTCCTGGATGTCTTCAGCTTGGGCGGGTTTTCTTGTTTTCACCCTCAGCTTTATCGCCTTTTTCTTTTTTAACGTGCTCTGCTCAACCTGTTCGGTGAGCGATATGGCACCGTTTTATGCCTCAATGATCGTTGTTTTCTGCACTTTCGTTAGTATTTTTATATTTTTCCTGGTCGATGATTTTTCCGCCGTTCTTAAGGCTGAAATTTTTGCTGAGTTTGGAGAACTTGTAACCCCGTCGGGCGCGCAGCTTAAGCGCAAATTTATTGCCGCCTTCATTGCCATCGGTGTTGCCCCTGGCGTTTTACTATTTTTGGAAATTTTTGCCTTCACCGATATTCGCAAACTTCAGGGCATCACCTCGGAGCAGGCGTTTTCGTTTGATCTGCTCCTCATTACCGTCATTGCTGGCGCATCTTTCTATTTTATTCAAAAGAACCTAACACGTCCGATCGCGTCTCTGTTGTCGTCAATGCGCGAGGTTGGGCGCGGCAATCTGGATACCAAAGCTGCCATATTGACCGATGATGAAATAGGCAGCCTCGCCAGCAACTTTAACAAAATGATTGATCAAGTCAGGGATCGCGATTTCATCAAAGAGACCTTCGGACGATATGTACCGGAATCCGTTGCCACTGTTATCTTAGAGAACAAAGGCGAATTTAAACCGCAGCATAGACTGGCCACAATTCTCTATACCGATATCCAAGGCTTCACGACGATATGCGAAAGCCTGTCACTGGATGGTGTCGTCAATTTAGTCAATGAATATTTCTCGCTTCTTTTCGATATCATTGATCGTCACGGCGGCGTGG
>CAJXJM010000385.1 GCA_913054205.1 uncultured Rhodospirillaceae bacterium | reverse complement strand
TGATCCAGATACTTTTGAAGAATGGGATATGTTCGTCGAGCACCGCTCGACAGATTTTGGCATGGAAGAAAATACCATTCCCGGCGACGGAGTGGTGACTGGCTATGGCACGATTAATGGACGCACTGTTTTTGTCTATAGCCAGGACTTTACCGTGTTTGGTGGCTCGCTGTCGGAAACCCACGCGGAGAAAATCTGCAAAATTATGGATCAAGCGATGAAGGTTGGCGCGCCAGTGATCGGCCTCAATGATTCCGGTGGTGCGCGCATTCAAGAAGGGGTTTCCGCTTTAGCTGGTTACGCCGAAGTGTTTGCCCGCAACGTCATGGCCTCCGGGGTTATTCCGCAGATTTCAACAATCATGGGGCCCTGTGCTGGCGGTGCGGTTTATTCGCCGGCGGTCACAGACTTTATCTTTATGGTTAAAGATACATCCTACATGTTCGTCACCGGGCCTGATGTTGTCAAAACCGTGACCTTTGAGGAGGTTACGCAAGAAGAGCTCGGCGGTGCGATGACCCATACCAGCAAATCCGGCGTCGCCGATCTCGCATTTGAAAATGATGTCGATACGATTGAGCAGTTGCGCCGTTTTATGGATTTTCTGCCATCGAACAATCGGGAATATTCCCCGATCCGGCCGACAGATGATCCGGCTGATCGCCAAGAGCCGTCGCTGGACACATTGGTGCCGGACAATCCAAACGAATCCTATGATGTCAAAGAACTCATTTCTAAGATTGTCGACGAAGGCGATTTTTTTGAACTGAAACCATTTTTTGCTGCCAATATGGTGACCGGCTTTGGCCGCATGGAAGGCGCAACGGTTGGTATTATTGCGAATCAGCCTAAGATTTTAGCGGGTTGTCTGGATATTGATGCATCGGTTAAATCGGCGCGCTTCATTCGTTTTTGTGACTGCTTTAATATTCCAATTATCTTGTTGGTTGATGTTCCGGGGTTTTTGCCGGGAACTGCTCAGGAATATGGCGGGCTGATTCGTCACGGCGCAAAGCTGCTCTATGCCTTTGCCGAGGCTACTGTCCCTAAGGTTACGCTGATAACCCGAAAGGCGTATGGCGGTGCCTACATCGTTATGGGCTCCAAACATTTGCGCGGAGATGTCAATTTTGCCTGGCCGAGTGCTGAAATCGCGGTGATGGGCTCAAAGGGCGCGGTGGAGATCATTTTCCGGGCAGATATAGACGACGAAGAAAAAATCGCCGAGCGGGAAAAAGATTACCAGGCTCAATTTGCAAATCCGTTCCGAATGGGTGCGCGCGGCTATATTGATGATGTCATCATGCCGCACAATACGCGCTGGAGAATTGCCAAATCATTGCGCATGCTCAAAACTAAAAAAATGGAAAATCCGTGGAAGAAACACGGCAATATTCCCCTATGATATCGTTTATGATGCGTCTTTTGGTGTTGATAATTTTGGCGAGTTGGATATTTGCGCCGGGGGCCCAAGCGGCTGATCGTCATGCGGGCTATTATAATCCAAAGCCTAAGAGAATTGAAACCTATCGCGCACGGGCTCGGGTTTTACAGAAATCAAATAAGGCAAATCGGTTGGCATTTGTGACCGGCATGGCGACCGAAACCTTGCGGCGACCCTATCCACCGCAATATGCGATATTTGCAAAAGGCGTTAATTCTGAAAAACTTATCATTGTCAGCAATATAAAAGGCAAGCTGGATACAATTTATCGGGTGAGGGCATTGCTGGCGACATTGACCTCGGTAGCGCGAAAATCGCCAATATTTAAAACCTTTAAAGTTGAAGCCATTTTAAATTTCTTCGATTTAGCAAAGATGCTCGGATTTCGTCAAATTACGATTAGTGACGGTGATACATATACTCACCAAGTGCTGTTGAAGTAGGATAGTAAAATGAATTTTATGCGCAAAGAATATCGCCCGGAAACGGACATCACGAGCTTTCACGTTCATTTTTATTATGACGGATCAACCAAACAGCATGCCGCGAATTTACGCCGTGAATTAGACCATCGTTTTGGCGATCGATTAACGATCGGCCGCTGGCGAGATAAAGCACCGCAAGGACCGCATCCGGTGTCGCATATTCAAATTGATTTTCCACATGATTTGTTTAACGTGATAGTGCCATTTTTGGCGCTCAACCGCGGCGATCTTCACATTTTATTGCATCCCAATACCGGCAACGGTTATGAGGATCATACTCAAAATGTAATGTGGATTGGACCGAGTATTCCGCTCAGCGAGACTTGGATGAAACGTAATCGGGAACGCCTGCAAAAAGCGGCCGAAGAAATGGCTGCGCAAAGTAAATCATAGAGTAAATTTGATGAAACTATTTTCCCGGCCCGCGTCACCGTTTGTGCGCAAAGTGCGCGTTATTGCCAGAGAAACCGGCCTCGCAGAGTCTATCGAAGAAATTGGGATTACCTCGCTTGAGGAAATGCGATCGGAAATGCCAAAATACAATCCGCTCGGAAAAATTCCAGCATTGATAATGGATGATGGCAATATTCTCTACGATTCTAAAGTTATCTGTGAATATCTCGACACGCTCCATGACGGCGAAAAGTTTTTCCCCGATGACCCTGAAGAGCGTTTGAAAACGCTGCTACTGCAAGCTCTTGGCGACGGCATAGGCGAAGCCGTCATTGGTGCTTCCACGGAAAAATTTATGCGGCCTGAAGAATTGGTGTTTGAGCCAGCGGTTGAGTTTCAATTGGGAAAAGTGTCGCGCGGACTGGCGGAGTTGGAAAGCAAATTGGATGAGCTCAATGGTAAACTGACGATTGGCCCGTTATCCGCTGCCTGCGCCATAGGATACTTGAATTTTAGATTTCCTGATCACGGCTGGCAGGAGAACAATCCATCGCTGGCTACCTGGTATGCGAATTTTTGCGAACGCCCTTCAATGAAAGACACACATTTCGATCCACCTAAGTAGGAAACCACATTGATCGTCACCCCGGACTTGATCCGGGGTCCAGTTTACTAATTTCAAAAGCCCGGATCCCGGCTCTGAGGCCGGGATGACGATTTAAATG
>CAJXJM010000384.1 GCA_913054205.1 uncultured Rhodospirillaceae bacterium | reverse complement strand
GGCGTTTAGAGATTTCTCCGAACAAGAAAAATCGCAGTTCATGGATTTTTTAAAACGCGCGAGAACCAATCTTTCTTCCAACATTCGTTGAAAATTTAAAATTACAGTGCTGTTGTGGCGTTGCCTCTTGAGGGGATAATCTTCATACTCGAGCTAAATTTAGGAACCTAGGGTAAGAATAATGCAGTTTGGTATTCCACGGACGATGTTTGCTGAAGAGCACGTGATTTTTCGCGAGACAGTCGCGCGCTTTTTAAAAGAAGAAGTACTACCTGTTTATAGCGACTGGGAAGAGGCCGGCATTACGCCGCGCAATATTTGGCTGCGCGCTGGTGAAGTGGGGCTATTGGGTACCAGCACTGCAGAAGAATATGGTGGCATTGGTGGTGATTTTATTTTCGACTCTATCGTTATCGAAGAACTTGGCCGCCACGGTGTTTCAGCACCGTCCTGGGATATGCACGCCTATATCATTGCCCCGATATTGCAGAAATTCTGCACCGAAGAGCAGAAAAAAGAGTGGTTGCCAAAAATGGTCGCCGGCGAATGGATCTCGGCGATTGGCCTGACCGAGCCGGGCGGCGGCAGCGATATGAAAGAGATTAAAACCTCAGCCATAAAAGACGGCAACGAATACGTTATCAATGGCGCCAAAACCTTCATCACCAATGGTCATATTGCCGATTACGTGCTTTTGGCGACCAAGACCGAGCCCAAGCTCGGCGCAAAAGGTATTTCCATGTTTTGGGTCGATATGTCTTTGCCGGGCGTCAGCAAAGGTAAAAACCTCAAAAAAATCGGCAACAAAGCGCAGGATACGGCGGAATTGTTCTTTGATGACGTTCGGGTGTCACCCGCCAATATGGTCGGCGAGGAAAATCAGGGCTGGGCGTTGTTGATGGATGGATTGGCGCAAGAACGCCTCGTTGTCGCGGTGCGCTCGGTTGCGATGGCAGAGGTGGCTGTTGACCAAACGATTGAGTACACCAAGCAGCGCAAAACATTTGGGCAAACCGTCTTCGAATTTCAAAACACGCAGTTTAAATTGGCGGAAATGTCAGCTGATGTTGAAGTTGGGCGTGTGTTTATCGATAGCTGCATCGAAAACCATGCCAAAGGGCAAATGTCGCCGGTGGTTGCCGCCAAGGCCAAGCTTTGGGCGACGGAACTGGCTGACCGCGTGCTGGATGATTGCCTGCAACTCCACGGCGGCTATGGGTATATGTGGGAGTTTCCGATTGCCAGAGCCTGGGCGGATGCGCGGGTACATAGGATTTACGCTGGCACCAATGAAGTTATGAAATACATCATTGCCAAAGACCTATAACAAATTGAGTGCCTAGCCGTGACGGCGACAACCATCGCATCAATCATCGAACAATCCTGCGTTGCCAAAGGCAAAGCTGAATTCATTGCCGATGAAAATTTAAACCTGACCGGCGAGGAGCTTTGGCAATGCATTCATAGCGTTGCTGGTAATTTTAAAATACGCGGTCTCTCAAAAGGTGACGTGCTCGCATTTTACTGTGGCAGTTCCGTGTCGCAGGCTGTTACCTTCTTTGCCTGCCTGGTCAGTGGTATTATTCCCTGTTGCCTGCATGTTCGTGAAACCACCGAGCGCAATCGCAAGAACATCGACTATATTAAGGCGAAAAAGATCATTGCCGATCCCGGGTTATTGGTGGATGCTGCGGCGTTAATGAGTGAGGAAAAGATTCTCTCGCTCACCGCGGAATTTATTGCGCCGCCGCCGCCGGAAGAACTGAATTTGCCGGATTTAAACCCCGATGATCCCGCGCTTATTCTGATTTCTTCGGGGACCACGGGTGTCCCCAAGTGCATTTTGCACAGCCAAGCGACGTTGGCGGCGACGGCAAAATACGGACCCTACAGTTATGATTGCTGGTCGCCGAAAGATAGTACGATCGTTGTTATGGATCCATCCTTTGCAGCCTGGATTCATACTGTTTTGCCGTTCATCTTCATCAAAGGACGTGTCTTGTTCAGAGGTGGATTTGATCCGGCTGAGTTCTTGAAGACCCTCGCGCAGGAAAAAATTGCATTGGCACCCTTGGTGCCGACGGTATGGCGGATGGTGATGGCGGCGGAGCCGGAGAAATATGATCTTAGTCACTTAAAGACAGCATTTTATTCTGGTGAGCCCGGCTCCGAGAGCTTGGTGGAAGACTTGCGCGCCAAAATTTGTGGCAATGTAATGACCTCCTATCTTTCCTCGGAAGGTGGTGATGCATCGGGCGTTGTTGCAGGGACCGACATTTTGTCCGTCGCCGGGCAGGCATCGTCGACGGGCCGCCCTGTGAAAGATGCAAAATTGCGTATCATTGATCCTGAAGGAACATTTGCCGATGAGTTGCCCACCGGCGAAATCGGTGAAATCGCTGTCAAAAGCGCCTCTGTTGCAATCGGCTATTTTGGTGATCCGGGTTTAACGATGGAAAAGTTCTCAGATGGGTGGTGGCGAAGTGGTGATTTGGGGTTCATCGACGAGAGGGGGCTGGTTTATGTGAAAGGTCGGCTCGACAACCGGATTAATACCGGCGGCATAAAAGTCCATGCGGAAGAGGTAGAGGCCGCACTCCTCAAACATCCCGGCGTTCAGTTGGCGGCGGTGGTTGGCGAAAGTGATCCATTGTGGGGTGAACACATAGAAGCTCATTTGGTTGTGAATGATGAGGCGCCATCGGAAAGCGAGCTGCTGGAATTTTGCCTGGAAGAGGAATTGCTGCCAAAGACTCATCTGCCAAAAATAATACATTTCCATCAAACATTGCCGACAGGGCCAACCGGGAAACTTTATCGGCGTGGCCTAAAGAGCTAATTGACAAACCCCGAATTTGCGCAAATTATTTCACCTAATAAATCATAGGGGAGGAATCCATGACTATTCTAGACGGCCAGCGGGTTATTGCGATTGAAGAACATTATTACGATGCTGATGTCACCAAACACTTCACCGGTGCAGACGGTAAGCTCGGTGGCTTTATTAAAGACAATCTGGAAGATGTCGGTGCGGGCCGGATAAAATCC
>CAJXJM010000383.1 GCA_913054205.1 uncultured Rhodospirillaceae bacterium | reverse complement strand
AACATAAACGGAATGATAGATATGGAAAATCAAATGACTTACACACCAGAGAAAGTTTGGCAGCCAGAAGCTCCATCGAGTTAATGTGACGATGCTAAATTTTTATAAAACGAAAACAGGAAATATGCACGCGTTAACAGCGAAATAAAAACTTATAACAGGGAGTTCGCCAGTGTCACGGCCTACCGACCATCATGCAACACCGGCTTCAATCAGTTGCTTCACCGTTTTAATTTCACTTTCATGAAGAGCTTTGAGACTTTCCCAACGCGCGTTATCCATGCTGCTTTGACGCCACGTAATCATCGAGACTACGCAACAAGCCTCATCTTCTTGCAGCACATCTGGCGCGACGATTCTGATCATAATTCTGGGGACAAGTGAAGCTGCCTCGGGACCTATATAATATTGCAAGGTTTTGCTTTTGAGATCGACTTCAATTTTTGCCCAAATTGGCTCATTAATATTGGCGTTAAATCCCTCGATCAAAATCCCATCGTGAACAATGGTTTCTCCCATGCCAACTGCCCAACTGCTCAATTTAAGGGGATCGGAAAGAAAACTTAAAGCGTCCTTTGCTGGACGGTCTATTTTTGTAGAACAAATATGCGCGTAACCATCATCCAATGCGCCATCCCCTATTTCTGATCAACCGCGGTGATAACCAATATATCTGCACCTTGTTTGGTTGGCGTGGTGTAGGCATGGGTCATGTTGCTATCAAAATACATGCTGTCACCCTCCGCCAACACGGTCGGTGTATAAAATTCAGTATGTATGACGACCTGGCCGGCAAGAACATAAATAAATTCTTCGCCTTCATGGGCACGGAGGCCTCCGGCTTCTTCTAACGTTTGTGCTGTGATGCGGTTCTTACTTGGCACCATGCGTTTTCGCGCCAATTCGGAACTCAGCAATTCCAAATCATAGCGGGCTGTCTCTTGGAAGTCTCCCTCCCCCCGGCGCGTGACTGTCCGCATGCCTTTGCTAAAAGAGATCGTATCCGAGCGGTAGAAATCCGTCACATCCACTTCTAGCACCTTTGACAATATATACAGATTGTGAGCGTTTAAGGAGCCAATCTCATTTTCAGCGCGCGATAGCGTCGCCTCGGAGACGCCTGACAATTCACTTAATTTTGCCAATGTTAAATCCATATTTTTGCGAAACTCACTGAGGCGATCGCCGATGCGAAGTTTATCGGCATCATCGGCGATGGTCGTTTCTATCGACGCTGTTTTACTTTTCATATTTCTAAAATCCAATAAGCCGCGGCAGCCACAAGCTGATTGCCGGTATATAGGTTACCAAGGCCAGGGCAATCAGGCTAACAATTAAAAATGGCCAAATTTCTTTCAATAATTGACCAAGCCCGCAATCGGCAATTTTTTCCGCTGCATAGAGGCAGACGCCCAAGGGCGGTGTCAGCAAGCCAATATTTAAGTTGAGAATAACGATCACACCAAAATGGACAGGGTCGACGCCGGCCGCTTTCGCGGCTTCTCCCAGAACCGGAATGAACAATATTATGGCCGCAGAAGGATCAATAAACATGCCCAATACAAGCATGATCAAATTAAGGATCAGCAGAACAACGACGGGGTGAACATCGGCACCAAGTACCAACCCTTCGACCATCGCCGGCACATTTTCCATCCCCATCACCCAGGTGAAAATTGCGCCGCAGCCGACGATAATGAGAAGTTGCGCCGAGAACACGGCGGATTCGTTAAACACTGCTATAATTTTTTTCACATTGAGACTTCGATAAAGCAGCCAGCCGATCAGCAATGCATAAAATGCAGCCAGACCGCCGGCTTCTGTCGGCGTCATAATTCCGAACAGAATGCCGGCCAATATAATCGCAGGAATCAATAAGGGCGGAATCGCCTCCTTGGTTGCTTTGCCGATCGCTGCCGGTGATCGATCCATCTCAATTTTACTGTATCCGCGTTTTTTTGCCTGGTAGCCAACCAAAATCATCTGACATAAACCGATCAACAAACCGGGTACAATGCAGGCAGCAAATAAAGCGCCAATGGATACGCCACTGATCGATCCATAAATGACGACGATCAACGACGGTGGCACCATCGGGCCAATGATTGAGGAAGACGCCGTTACGGCAGCAGCGTAGGCAGTAGAGTAGCCATTTTTCGCCATCGATGGGATAAACACTTTGCCAAGTGCCGCGATATCGCCAAGCGCGACACCTGTGATGCCCGAAAACAAAATGGACGCGCCAATATTAACTTGTGCCAGACCGCCCGGCATCCAGCCAAACAAGACATTTGCCAGTTTAATCAGCCGGTCGGTTATCTTGCCGGCATTGATGAGTTCTCCAGCCAATATAAACAGCGGAATGGCCATCAAAACAAAGACATCGATGCCTTGGAATATACGCTCGGGCAATACCGGCAGGAAGGCCATTTGGCCGCTGGCAATGAGCCACACGATCGACGACGATACCATCGTCCAGGCCACGGGCAGACCCATAATGATGAAGAATAAAAACGTGGCAATAAACAATCCAAGCGAGAGCGTCATCCTTCAGCGCTCCCATTTTGAGACCAAGGCCGATCTCGCCAACTTCTGGAAATTCTAATAAAGATGAAAAGAAATGCCGCGCCAAAGGCGACGGGCAAAATGGTATAGGGATACATGAGGGGGATTTGCATGCCGTCACTCGTTTGACCTTGTGCAAACTCAACCGTTTGAACGCCCGCAAAAGTCAACACAGCCATTAAAAGCAAGGTGATCAAATCGAGAAAACGCATCCACCACCATCGATACAATGGCGGCATGTTATCTGGAACAAATGTAACGCGAATATGACCGTTGATTGCAACAGACACAGCGGTTCCCACCAAAACTGACCACACCAGAGCATAGCGCCCGATCTCTTCGGTAAAAAACGGCGTAAAGCCAAAACCATAACGCAGAACAACCTGCAACACGATCAGTGCGAACAGCGTAAATAACGCTGTCGCACCGATCACGCGCAGGACTTGTTCAAGACGATTGATCATCGCACCAAAGCCGCAAACTATTTAGAAAGCTTTGCGACTTCCGC
>CAJXJM010000382.1 GCA_913054205.1 uncultured Rhodospirillaceae bacterium | reverse complement strand
ATAGGGGAATGGATACGACCGGTGCCGCACTCGCTGCTTCAACGGTCGGCATAACCATCATTGTTTCCAGGATCGTCATAGGATTTTTATTGGATAAGTTTTTCGCGCCACGAGTTGGTATGGTTTGTTTCCTTCTTTCCGCCATGGGGACGGCATTCCTCGCATTTGGCGCGGTCGGACCTACCGCATTTCTAGCGGCTATTTTCTTCGGCTTTAGCGTTGGGGCAGAGCTTGATTTACTGGCCTATCTGATAACGCGCTATTTCGGTATAAGCTCATTCGGTATGGTTTACGGAATTTTGTTTGCTGCCTTTTTAGGTGGCGTATCAATAGGGCCGGTTGTGTTTGGCAGGCTATTTGATTTTTACGGCTCTTACGTCAATATCCTTAGCATATGTTCGTGTATTTTGGTGACCACGGCTGTTTCGATGCTGTTTCTACCAAAATACAAAACCAGTTAGATGCTTTGAACGCTCTATGATCCTTTTCTTAAATCGGCAAGTTTTAAGCTCGGTGTAAGGATATCCTGACCTGTCACAATTTCGATCAGGCATGGACCGCTGGTTTTATCGAGTTCAGTGTAGGCCAGTTTAAATTCATCCAGCGATGTTACTTTTTTTGCCGGCAAGCCGTAGGCCTGCGCAAGTTTGTCAAATTCCGGATTGGTCAGATCACAGGCGATCGAACGATTTGGAAAACGTCTTTCCTGGTGCATCTGAATAGATCCATACAGCGAATTATTAATCACAATGAACTTGACGTTTGCATTATATCTTGCGGCAGTGGCAATTTCCTGGCCATTCATCAAGAAGCAACCATCGCCGGCAAACGAAAGAATAGTACGTTCGGGGTAAAGTAGACTTGCAGATATTGCTGCAGGTACGGAATAGCCCATGATCGCCGACTGAGTGGCCATTTGATTGCCGAATTTTGTGTAGCCATAATATCGCTGCACCCACTGAGTATAATTGCCTGCGCCAAAACTTACGATGGTATCTTCGGCTGTATTTTCGCGAAGCCACATCATAATTCCGGCAAGGTCAGCTTTTTGGTAATGGCCTGGATCAGTAGTGAACTTTAGAAAGTTTTCACGACCTTGTTTGACCCAATCTGACCAAACTACTCTTTCTGCGCGGGGAAATAAGGACAAAGCCCTGGTAATTTCTTCGTAGTCGCTGACGATGGCGAGGTCTGGTTGGAATACCTTGCCTAGATCATAATGATTAGCGCAAATATGTATTAATTTTTGTGTTGGGTTCGGGATGCCATATTTTGTATAACCGTTGCTTTCTATATCGGTTATCTCAGCGCCTATCACAATCAAGGTATCTGCCTCAGCGACCAGTTTTTCAAGTTGTGGGTCGTTGCCAACGCCCTTTACGCCGACATAATTTGGGTGACTGTTGTCGAATTGATCCTGACGCCTGAAAACAGTTGCCACTGGAAGGTCGAAATTTTCGACAAATATTTGGAGATCATCACTTGCCGTCTGGCACCAGTTGCTGGGTTTCGCGCCTAATAGTATGAGCGGCCTCTGGGCAGCAGAAATCATTTCTCTGAGCTGAATTAAGGAGTCACTGCTTGGACCGGTTTTGGTGGGTACGATTCTTTTGCATGGCACCGCCTCCGTGAGTTCCAACTGCATGTCATCGGGTAGGCCAATGACCACCGGTCCAGGCCTTCCCGAGCATGCGGTTCTATAGGCACGGCTGATAATTTCCGGAATGCGATCAGCGTGATCAATATCCATAACCAATTTGGCAATTGATCCAAACAAGCCTTTTAAATCGAGTTCCTGAAATGCGCCACGTTCGCGGTTCTTGCGTGGAACCTGTCCAATGAAAAGAATCATTGGTGTACCGTCCAAATGGGCCGTTTGAACACCAATCACGGCATTTGCCGCACCCGGACCGCGAGTGACAAATCCTAGTCCCGGAAGACCTGTCAAACGACCGTGCGCTTCGGCCATAAAGGCCACGCTGCCTTCCTGACGGCAAATGATCAATTCAAGTTTGTCTTTTACTTCATATAGCGCGTCAAGCACACCAAGGTAGCTTTCGCCGGGAACACAGTATCCGAATTTTGCGTCCTGACTAATAAGACATTCGACAAGAAGTTGGCCGCCCGTGCGTGTGTTTAGGTTATTTTCCATGTACTACTCTCTTTCGTTAAGCTCGGCCGGTGGGTAAGGGTGCCCAGTCCTGCATTTCACAGATTAATTTAAGTAGACTCTCAGTTTGCTGACTTTTTAGCTCCGCACAATTTTCGTCGTGCCAGAGGTTGGAAATTTCATCAGGATCATTTTCCAAATCATACAGCTCGAAAATATTGGCGGGCTGGGTCATGCTGAGGCGATAATTTTCCGAGACCATTGTGCGCACACGCTGTGGTTCATGAAATCCGAGATAAATCACCTCGCGGTCATCTTCGATCAGTACGGCGTTGCGGTGGCGATCTTTTTTGCCGAGAATAAGGTCGATCATACTCAGGCCCTGAATACCGTAATAAGGTCTGGATTGGCTGCGTTCCAATATGCTTGGGGCGATATCGATCGCCGAACATATTTGAGAAAGGCGCGGGCGGGTGTCTGCTTCAGGATCAGCCCAAATGAACGGTGTCCGAATGAGGCCTTGTGTGTGAATCGGTCCTTTTAACATGATGCCGTGATCCGCCATATAGTCACCGTGATCGGAGGCGAAGATAATTACCGTGTTATCGATAAGATTTTGCGCTCTTAAAGTAGCGATAATGTTACCGATCCAATCATCTATCATTGTCAGCATGCCGTAAGTGAGTGCGATCGCCTCGCGGGCTTCCTTTTCATTGACTACGTAGGGCAGCGTAGTATCGCGGTTGGATGTGCCCTTTTCATATTCGCTGCGCATGTGGTCTAAAATCGGCGAACTTCCTCTGTTGAAGTTTTTCGGCAGCTCAATTTTATCGGGATCATACATGTCCCAGTATTTGCCGGGTGGCGTAAAAGGATGGTGCGGGTCTGGAAACGAGCATTGCAGGAAAAATGGGGTCTGGGGTTTCTCAGTTTGATGGCTTTCAATCCACTCGATGGTTTTTTGTCCAACA
>CAJXJM010000381.1 GCA_913054205.1 uncultured Rhodospirillaceae bacterium | reverse complement strand
AATCGACCTGACCGGCCTCGATATTGGTGACTCCGTCCATATTTCAATGATGAATTTGCCGGAAGGTGTTGAGCCGATTACGGATCGTGACTTTACAGTCGTTACCGTTGCTGCGCCGACCATTATGGAAGAAATTGAAGAAGAAATAGAAGGCGAAGAAGGCGAAGAGGGTCTCGAAGGCGAAGAAGGTGTCGAAGGCGAAGAAGGTGCTGAAGACGCTGCCGAAGGCGATTCTGAAGACTAAACCTCCTTTTGGAGAAAATGCATGTACCTTCTAGTTGGACTCGGTAATCCCGGCTCAGACTACGCGGGTAATCGTCACAATATAGGTTTTATGGCGGTGGATGATATCCATCGCCATTATTCCTTTGCGCCATTTCGCTCAAAATTTCAGGGTGAAGTTGCAGATGGCACAATTGCCGGCGAAAAAGTACTTCTGCTCAAGCCAACGACCTTTATGAACGAATCCGGTCGTTCGGTCTCGGAAGCCACGCGTTTCTACAAAATTGAAGCGGAAGACGTCATTATTCTACATGACGAACTTGATCTGGCGCCCGGCAAAATTCGCGCTAAAAAGGGCGGCGGTCTTGCTGGCCATAATGGGCTTAAAAGCATAGCGGCCCATATAGGCCCGGATTTTCATCGGGTTCGTATTGGGATTGGTCATCCTGGCGAAAAAGGCCGCGTCACCGGCCATGTGCTGAAAGACTTCTCAAAAGAAGACCAGAAATGGGTTGAGCCGCTTTTGGATGCGATGACGGTGAGTATAGATAAGCTGATAAAAGGCGATGATGCTGGATTTGCAACGAAGGTATCGCTGATCCTCAATCCGCCCAAAGAAAAAGAGAATAAGGAAAATAACACCTAATGGGATTTAACTGCGGTATCGTTGGATTGCCGAATGTCGGCAAATCCACTCTTTTCAATGCCCTCACGGAAACCATTGCAGCGGAAGCGGCAAACTATCCGTTTTGCACCATCGAGCCTAATACCGGCCGGGTGAATGTGCCGGATGGTCGTCTCGATGAAATCTCTACGATCGCAAAATCGGCGCAAATTGTGCCGACCCATGTTGAATTTTTAGATATTGCCGGTCTCGTTAAAGGGGCCAGCAAAGGCGAGGGGCTCGGCAATCAGTTTCTCGCTAACATTCGGGAAACCGATGCCATTCTCCATGTGCTCCGGTGTTTTGAAGATGCCGATATCACGCATGTTGATGAAAGTATTGATCCTATCCGCGATGCTGAGACGGTCGAAACTGAACTCATGCTCGCCGATCTCGAAAGCCTGGAAATGCGGGTTGATCCGCTGATCAAAAAAACCCGCGGTAACGACAAGGACGCTGTCCAGCAATTGCTGATCATCGAGCGCTGCCTGGAAGCTTTGCGCGAAGGTAAACCTGCCCGCACGGTAGATATCTCCGACGATGACGAGCGTTTGTTTCAAATGCTGCAATTGCTGACCTCAAAGCCGGTGCTTTATGTCTGCAACGTGAATGAAGACGATGCGGCGGACGGTAATGAATATACCGAGCGCGTTGCGACCTACGCAGATGAAAACGGCGCGGCTTCCATCGTTGTCTCGGCCAAGATCGAATCTGAAGTCGTGCAATTAACCGACGCCGCCGAACGCCAGGAATTTTTAGAAGCCTTAGGCCTGGAAGAAACCGGTCTCGCGCGTTTGATCAGAGCCGGCTATCAGCTGCTGGGATTGATCACATACTTCACAGCAGGGCCGAAAGAAGCCCGCGCCTGGACAATTACGACCGATACCAAAGCGCCTCAGGCGGCGGGTGTTATTCATACCGATTTCGAAAAAGGCTTCATCTGCGCTGAAACCATTGCCTATGACGATTTTGTTGGTCTTGGCGGTGAAGTGCCGTGCAAAGACGCCGGCAAAATGCGCCAAGAAGGCCGCGACTATGTCGTTAAAGACGGCGACATCGTGCTGTTTAGGTTCAACGTCTGATGAAATGTAATAAAGGTTCCTGGAACCTTTATTACAATGTTAACGTATAAAAGACATTCGTCCAAAGCATGATGCCAGCGAAGCAGATCAAAATGCCGCCGGTACTCCAGGATATCCATTTTTGAACGTTTGGGGTGTCGAGCCAATCGCGGGCGCGGTCAGCGGCGATCACCAAGCCACTCTGCCAGATAATGTTTATGACGATGAGCGCTGCCCCCAAGACGGCGAGTTGAGCCCCGGTATTACCGCGTTCCAAATCGAGAAAATTCGGCATCAGTGCCAAATACAGCACAATGACTTTAGGATTGAGCGCGTTGGAGACAAAGGCATCCCGCCACGCTTTATGACCTGAGACCGTGGCGGCCGTGCCCGAAAATCCAAATGTTGAACTGCTGGGCAAAAATCCCTGCACGCCGAGCCAGGCGAGGTACACCGCGCCGGCAATCGCAACACCTTTAAACAGCATCGCGGAGGAGGCAATGATCACGGTGATGCCAAAAATGGCAAGAACGGTATGAAAGACCAAACCTAATTGAACGCCAGCGACCGTTGCAACACCGATTCGTTTCCCGGAACTCATCGTATAGCGAATAATAATAATCGTGTCGGGGCCGGGCGAGAGCACAATGGCCGCGGCGGCAACAAGAAAAGCTGATAGGACTGAGAGTTCAATGGGCATGATAGGCACGAGGTAGAAGACACGCGCCACATCGTCAAGGCGCAAATCGTTTCAATAGTCGCCGTGATTTGTTACGCTCCAATAATAGAAGTCAATTGATTGATTCGGGGGCGTAAAATGCCATCTACGGAAGTTGTTTTATTGGAGCGCGAGGGCCGGGTTGCGACGGTGATTTTAAACCGCCCGGAGAAGCTCAACGCGCTCAACAAAGAAATGTGGGCGCGCGTTGGCGAGATATTTTCTGAACTGGATCAAGATGACAGCCTCGGCTGTATTATTTTCAGGGGCGCTGGCGACGAAGCGGTAGGGTCCGGCGCTGACATCTCCGAATTCGCCGTTGAGCGCAATAACTCGGAACAAGCCGAAGAATATGGCGGACTGATGCACAGCTCGATGCATGCCATACGGAATTGCCGTCATCCGGTGATCGCGCGCATC
>CAJXJM010000380.1 GCA_913054205.1 uncultured Rhodospirillaceae bacterium | reverse complement strand
GCCCGAGGCGAGCACCAGCGCACACGCTTTGTCGGCCGGGAGAAAGGCTATCACGGTGTGAATTTTGGCGGCCTGTCGGTCGGCGGTATCGCGCGCAATAAAAATGGCTTCGGTGCCGGGCTGCCTCATGTTCATCACATGCGCAACGCGTATCTGCCGGAGAGCCGCTTTACCAAAGGCCAGCCCGAAGAAGGCGCGGAGCTTGCGGATGATTTGTTGCAGATCGTGGATACCTATGGCGGCGATACCATTGCCGCCTGTATCGTCGAGCCGATAGCGGGCTCGGCCGGCATATTTGTGCCGCCCAAAGGCTATCTTCAACGCCTCCGGGAGATTTGCGATGCGCATGGCATTCTATTGATATTTGATGAGGTGATCTGTGGTTTTGGCCGCACCGGCGCAGCTTTCGCCGCTCAGTCTTTTGAGACCACGCCCGATATCATCACCATGGCAAAGGCTTTGACCAATGGCACGATCCCGATGGGAGCCGTCGCTTGCGACACCAAAATATATGACGCCATTGCTGAGGGTAAGGATGATAAAACCGTCGAGATGTTCCACGGCTATACCTATTCCGGCCATCCCGTCGCCTGCGCCGCTGGCCTTGCCGCGCTGGATGTTTATCAAAGCGAAAAGCTGTTCGAGCGCGCCAAAAAGCTGTCAGGCACCTTTTTAGATTTGGTGTTTGGTTTGAGAGACCTCAACATAGTTCGAGATATCCGCGGCTATGGCATGCTGGCGGGCATTGATCTCGAACCCAACGGCGCCGCCGGCGAGCGCGGTTACCAGCTCATGCACAATTGTTTCAAAGAAGGCCTGGTTCTCAGGACCAGCGGAGATACCTTCGTATTGGCCCCGGCGCTCATCGCCGAAGAAGCCCAGCTTGAAGAAATGATCAGCATCATTCGAAAAGCGCTCGCACTGTAGCTCACCTAATCGGCATCCAACTCGGGATAGTGCCGGAAGACGCCCATTTCGTTGAAGTCGATACGGCGGTCGGAGGACAAATACGCGGCGGTGTTGGGCTGCTCGGCGACTTTGTCTCGGAGCGCGATCATTTTTGGGTAGGTGGCTTCGACTTTTGCCAAGGCGTTGGGGAAGGCGTAGCGGAGACCTTCGACCATTTGAAACATCGAGAGATCAGGATAGGTGAGGGCATCGCCGATCATCCAGCCTGACTCAGATGTATTATTGGTAATGACTTGTTCGTAATAGCCCATGTGTTTGGGAATGCGATGCTCAATGAAATTAGCGGCGCGCTTTTTAGACTCCTCAATCTGATCTTCGTAATAAAGCGCGCTCGCGACTGCATGGTGGGTGTCGTGCACCTCCATCAAGAGATCTGTGACGGTGAGCTGAATTTGATGAGCGAAAATCCGGCCGGCTTCGTCTTTGGGCGCAAGGCCGATTTTAGGCGCCACATAATTGAGAATGTTGGCGGCTTGCGCGATCATGAGATTGTTGTTTTCTGGATCTTTCAAAAAAGGCGGCGCGAAGGGTGGGTACTCTTGCGTTGTGTCCTGTAATATCTCGAGAATCGCCGCCCGGTTGTCTTCTTGGTCACCCGGAAGGCGCGCGACATCGATATAGTCGGCACCAGCCTCTTCCAAGGCGAGGCGCACAACTTCGCCCCGGCCTTGGATCATCGGCCAGTAGTAAAACTCGAAAGCCACTAGCCGAGGCTCGCTAAATCCGCCAATACCTCATCTGGATGCTCTGCCGGTATGACCGTTTCGTAGGCCTTTGCCACTGTGCTGTCTGGCCCGATCAACACCGATACACGCGTCGCATTGCCCTTTTCAGAGGTAACGACGCCGTAAGCCGAGGAGGCAGATTTGTCTCCATCGGTCAGCAGATCATACGGAAAATCGAATTTATCTTTGAACGCCTTATTGTCGGCATTGGAATCAAAGCTGACACCGAGAATTACGCAATTTTTGTCTTTGAAGTCTTGGATTCGATCACGGAACCCATTGCCTTCGATGGTTCAGCCCGGGGTATCGGCTTTGGGATACCACCACATCAGAACATATTGTCCTGAAAAATCACCAAGCGACACGTTTGCGCCGTCTTGGTTGGTAAATGAAAAGGCCGGGGCCTGGTCTCCTGTAGCAATCATGGTTTTATTCCACCTCGTTATTTTTGCCAAAATCCAAAATAAAAATCTCATCAAGTGAGCTTAACGCGGCGTTTCCCGATGTAAAGCGCGTGGTGGTGGTTGGCCGAAAAAATCTTCAAAATCCAGTTGACTCTCACACCGGCCTTTGTATGATATGTTTAAATAATAAAACGTTGTTTCATATATAAAACAACAGTGCATAATAATTGGCCATACGACAGCGGAGGGAACCTTGGATTATAACCCCCATTTAGCATCTCAAAATGAAGACGGTTCGGACGCCAATCATGCTGCCGGAAAAGGTAAAATCGAAAAGCCTGACGAGGTTGAAAACATTATCAACCAAACTCGGTCCGCCTCACCGACCGAGCAGGAAAATAAACTCGGCGATGCGTTAACGGAAATCTTTGATGCAGATATTGACCAGCTTTCGGATGTTGTGGCCAAGCTCAATGACATGGGCGTCACGGATTTTGAAGGTGTGGCCTGGACCGAAGAAAGCTTTCAAGTCGAAATGAAAAGGCTCGGCGCTTAAAACCATGACTGATGAAGCAGCAAATATTCGCATTGAATATCGCGGCGTCGGTAAGCAGTTCGCTAACCGCCAAGCCACCGGTGATCACGATCAGTTTATTGTCGCTGTGAAAGAAGTCGATTTGGCGGTACGCGATGGCGAGGTGGTGTCGCTGATTGGACCAAGTGGTTGCGGTAAGAGTACGCTATTGAATATGGGTTCAGGCCTGTATCAGCCGAGTGCAGGTGAAGTGTTTGTCGATCAGGAAAAAGTCGACAAGCCAAACTCGCATGTTGGTTTTATGCTGCAGAAGGATTTACTGCTGGCGTGGCGGACCATTCGTAAAAATGTTGAGTTCGGCATTGAGATTCAAGGTGTGCCGGCAAAGGAACGCCACGAGCGGTCATCAGAATTATTGGAAAAATGTCGCTTAACCGGTTTCGAAGAACATTATCCTCAT
>CAJXJM010000379.1 GCA_913054205.1 uncultured Rhodospirillaceae bacterium | reverse complement strand
ACGATGATGCCATCCAGCGTTCTAATATAGGTCGAGGCCGGCGAGCGCCGCGTGCCATCGACGGCATCTATTTTTTCTATAAGATCCAAACCGCCCATCGTCATAACCGCAAAATTGCGATTGAAACGACGCGCGTATTTGCCGATATCGCGAACCAGCCCACGCATCGCTTGAGTTGGGTCAACCGCTTCGCGGGTTATCAATGGGTTGACCGGTGCCGCCTCAGTAGGTCTGCCGAGATCAACGTCCTGGCCTTGCTGGCGCACAGTGCCTTGCGCATAGGCAGACAAATCGCCCCCACTTCCCAACAGAAATGCAGCTGTCGCAGAAATGCTAAATAAGGTAGCAATCTTAATTGCGCGTTTCACTACGTCTAACCCAATCCATTACTGCCTATAAATTGCCGTTTATCAGTCTATTTTAGGCGTTTTATCGCTTCATCTGCAATTGCTAATGAGGCTGTCAGTCCTGGAGACTCTATCCCAAAAAGATTAACCAGACCTTGCACGCCGTGATCGGCGGGGCCATTAAAGGTAAAATCCATTGGTGGATTTCCGGCACCTTTTAGCTTGGGACGAATGCCGGAGTAGCCCGGTAGGAGCGCGTTATCCTTTAAATCAGGCCAATAACTGCGCACAGCATCATAGAATTTGTCCCCGCGGCTGGGGTCAACTTCATAGGCGATTTCCTCGACCCATTCGACATCCGGGCCGAATCGCGCCTGGCCACCAAGATCTAACGTCAAATGAACGCCGAGACCGGCTTCCTCTGGAATCGGATAAATCAAATGGGTAAACGGGCTTTTGCCGCTCAGCGAGAAATAACTTCCCTTTGCAAAAAAAGTGTCAGGCACCATTTCCGGTGGGAAGCCTTTGAGGCTGCCGGCGACACGTTGAGCATGGAGGCCGCCACTATTGATGACAACCTGACAATCGAGCGCCATTGGCGTTTCGCCGCCGACGTCCAGCCGAATTCCAGAATCAGTGATCTCGCCCCCAAGTACAGGAGAGTTGAAGGCAATCATTGTGCCATTCGCCTCTGCATCTCCTTGATAAGCGAGCATGAGAGAATGGCTATCGATTAATCCTGTTGAAGGCGAGAGTAGAGACGCGACAGCATTTAACGCCGGCTCCATTTCCAATGTCGTTTTTTGATCCTGCCAGATCAAATCTTTGACGTCGTTGTCAACGGCCTTCTGTTGTAGCGCCTTAAGCTTGTCGAGCTGGCCGTCATGTGTCGCTACGATCACCTTGCCGCACCGCTTATGTGGCACGCCGTGACTTTCGCAATAGTCATAAAGCGCATGTTTGCCTTCAACGCATAGCTTGGCCTTTAGGCTGCCGGTTTCATAATAGATGCCGGCATGAATGACTTCACTGTTGCGGGAGCTCGTTGCCATACCGATGGCTTCTTCGGATTCCAAAATGATGACCTCCCGGCCTTGGAGCGCGAGGGCGCGGGCAACCGCCAAGCCAATTACACCGGCACCGATCACCGCACATTCTATTTTTTCTGCAACGGACATAGGAATTTCAATAAATTAGAAATGCCCAGAACAAAAGACAATTAACGAAAGACAAAATAAAAACGATTGGACGCAACCTGCATGTCACCGAGATGTGAACGGACGTGAATTGCGCCGGAAACGGAGCGATGCCATTTGTATACTATGATGAAAGCGCTTTTTGTATCACTCCTACAATCCCGCCGGACGCTCGTATTGGGCCTCACCGCGGGTCTCGTGTTTTTGGTTTCCTCAGGTGCCGTGATGGCTAACCCATCTTTTTGGAAATTTGAATGGCCAAAAACGGATTTTAAAAAAACCTCTATTGAATTTAGCGAGATCATGTCGGGAGGCCCACCAAAGGACGGCATTCCTGCTATTGACAATCCACGCTTCACCGATGTCAGCAAAGTTAAAGGATTGGCAGACACCGTTCCTGTCATAAGCTTTACGCTAAACGGTGAATCAAAGGCTTATCCGTTGGGTATTTTGATGCGCCATGAGATCGTCAATGATCGAATTGGTGGCATCCCGGTTGCCGTAACTTATTGCCCACTTTGCAATGCAGCGATTGTGTTTGATGCCCGGCTAGACGGCAAAGTTTTGGATTTCGGCACCACTGGTAAGTTGAGGAACTCAGACCTTGTGATGTATGACCGCCAAACCGAAAGCTGGTGGCAGCAATTTTTGGGAGAAGGCATTGTTGGCTCAATGACTGGCAAAAGGCTTGAAATGCTGCCGTCCCGGATTGAAGCGTTTGGGCGCTATAAAAAGGCGCACCCAAATGGCAAAGTTTTGCTCTCCGCCTTTGGAGGAAGCAGTTTCGGCGCTAATCCTTACGTCGGTTACGATAGTTCTGCTCAGCCGTTTCTTTACCGGGGTCTTCTGCCAAATGGTATCCCAGCCCTCATGCGTGTTGTTGCAGTTGGGGACGAAGCCTGGAGCATGGCCCTATTGCGCAAGAAAAAGCGTATTGAAAAAGGCAATCTTGTTTTGACCTGGGAAGCCGGCCAGAACTCGGCTTTGGATACGCGCGATATCTCGAAAGGCAAGGACGTCGGCAATGTCGTTGTGCAACGAAAAACCAAAGACGGTTTGGTTGATGAGGTTCACGATATAACCTTCGCGTTTACCTTCCATGCGTTCAAGCCTAAAGGAACATTACATCATACCAAGTAAGCTCTCCAGATAAGTCATTGAGTATGTTGTTTTAAAACCGGAGCAGGGCTAGACTCTTGCTCCGGTTTCCTTTTGGGGACCTTTGGGTTAATGAGACAGGTATGAGTGACAAAAAACTGCCGACAAAATCAACCGAAACGGATGTGCAGGCTTTCCTCGCGAAAGTGGTCGCTACGCCTGTTCGCAAAGGCGTGGGCGAAAAGGGTCGGCTGATATTTGCCATGGATGCGACAGCGAGCCGTGAACCGAGCTGGGATCGTGCCTGTCATCTTCAAGGAGAAATGTTTCACGAGACCACGGCGCTGGGCGGTCTAGAAATTCAGCTCGCATATTATCGCGGCTTTGGTGAGTTCCGGGCGAGTGCCTGGGCGAGTGCTTCGGATGATTTATTACGCCTTATGACCGCCGTCC
>CAJXJM010000378.1 GCA_913054205.1 uncultured Rhodospirillaceae bacterium | reverse complement strand
TGATGCAGCTTCCAATTACCAGGATAGCGGACCGAGAAGTGCCCGCCCTCAATCGAGATTTCTCCGTCTGGCGAACGGTCAAGCAAGTTATCGATAGCTTCGACCATACGACCTAAAAAATCACGCAAGCTAGGTCCGGTAACCGCTTTGCTTGCGAAGACAAATCCCCGGTAAGATTCTACGCGTGCAGCGGACACTAAATGCAAAGACGGGTCCTTAATATTGAATGATTCAGGATAGCTCCCAACATCAGGGACTGCGGTCAACACACCATCAAGAGCAAAGCCCCAGGCATGATACGGACAAACAAAGGATTTCACATTACCATCGGCAACAGCACAAAGACGAGTGCCACGATGCGTACAATTATTTGAAAGTGCGCGAAGTGAGCCATCAATTTGTCGCACTAGGAGGATTTCGTCAGCGCCCATCCGAGTGCGTTTAAAGTCCCCAGAATTTGGCACCTGGCTATCATGGCCTATAAAAATCCAAGCACAACGAAAAATTCGATCCATTTCGAGGTCAAAGATTTCAGGGTCTGTATAGGCCCTCGCCTTCATCCCATCCACACCGGCAATATTGTTTATCTGATCGATCGTAAGCATTGTTAAAGTATAAATTCGCTTTCTCTCAGGTCAAGCCATAGGAGTGTATTGAAGTCTATGCCATAGCTTTACAGCGGTTTTGTATCGCAATCGAAAGGGTATAATGGAACTTTTTGCTCCAAACCATTTTATTACGGAGAAATTCAAGTGCCTTAATTAAGGCAAAATTCTTAGACTGTTGTTTCTCGTAAGTCCGATTATTTACGGTGATAAATTTATCTAGAAATTTGCCCAAGTGCAGCTTCTACTAATTCGCTATCCGCTCGCCCAAACTCACTAGTCACATCAAAGTGATTTAGGCCTTTTAATATTATAGTCTGACAAAGGTTTCCAGCAGACAGCCAAGCATCTGCATAGGCTTGTCCCTGACGCTGAAACTCATCTAATTCCACATCGCCCCAGCAGATCGCGATTTCTGGCCCTCCTTGAGGAATGTGTTTTAACGGATTATTTTGGTCTGCTTCCTCTTGACTGAGTTTTAAGTAATCGTTCCTAGCGCTTAAACGAACAGGATCGAGATCATACGGACCGCTAGCTAGAACTGCTCCTTTTATAACATTTTCAGGCAACCCAAAATCGCTTTGCCAATCACCTGATAATAAATTAGCGGCTAAATGTGCCCCTGAGGATGCTCCAGATATAAATATCTGATCACGGTTTCCATCAAAAGAATTGGCATTTTGCCAAACCCATTTTATGCCGGAACGTATTTGATTTACCATTTTGGTAATCGAATACTCGTGAGCAAGACCAAAGTTTAATGGAATAAAATTTACTCCAGCTGAAACAAAATGCGGAGCAGGATAACAAACATGCTCTTTACCAAGTTGGCGCCATGCGCCACCATGAATATGAACATGGATGGGAGAATTTTTAATCCCTGCTGGAAAAATATCGAGTAGCTCTACTTTTTCAGAACCGTAAGACACGTCTAACTTACACGTTAACGTTTTGTAAGCTTCCGTTCCTGCCCTTGTCCAATACTCCATATAGGGCGCAATATCTGGAACCAAAGTGCCCTGATTATATTGGGCATTGAGCGCTTCTTGAGTGTAGTCTCCGTAAACGAATAGTTGGCTCATTTAATGATTTCTCCGAAACGAACAGCCCACTCTTTGTTCCAATTGCATGATGACGGACAATTATGTGTTTATATGGTAAAATTAAGGGGAGCGAATTATTAAAATGCGCTCCCCTGTTTTAGATATCTTTAAAAAGTTTAGCGTTTGCACTCTTTGTAGTTATAGGCCCGAGAATTAGTCAGGACCTTAGCGCCTGAAACGATGGTCCATTTTCCATCAGCGCCTTTCACCACTTTACGTTCGACAAAATCTTGAATTGGATAATGCTCTTTACCGTAACGGAAAGTACCACGCAGAGCCTTGAAATCTGCCTTTTCAAGCGCAGTCCGCATTTTATCCATTTGAGTCACATCTCCATTCACAGCATCGACGCCGGATTTAATCAGCATGATGGTCTCGTACGCTTGGGCTGCAAAGTGGTTAGGCATTTTGCCAAACTTCTTTTTGAAATCCTTGACGAATTTCACGTTTTGCGGATTTTTAAAATCGGGTGACCATTGAGCGGTCTGGAAGGTATTCAGCACGTTCAAACCAATTTTTTGAAAAATCGGCAGATTACCCATATCGATCGAAAATACGTGATAGAGCGGCGTGGTTTTGTTCAAACCGGCTTGGTCATATTGACCAAAAAACTTTGGTCCCCAGGCACCGGGATAAAAAGCGATAACCGCATCAGGCTTGGCGGCTTTGATCTTGGTAAGTTCAGCCGACCAATCTTTGTGGCTCATTGGCACAAAATCTTTTCCAACAACTTTGCCTTTATAGGTGCGTTCAATACCACCAACAACCTGTTTTCCCGCAGCATAGTTGAGAGACAAGATGTAGAGGCTTTTTACGCCTTTTCTATTCAGGAGTTCACCGGTTGCCGATGCGTTCTGACTATTTTCCCAAGATACATTGAAAAAATTCTTATGGCATTTTTTGCCGGAATAAATTGAATGTCCCGCATTGGCAACAAACAGAAATTTGCCAGATTTAAGAACGACGGGAGCCGAAGCGCCTAAAACGTGTGACCAGATATAGCCGGCCATAATATCGACTTTGTCTTTCTTGATAAGTTTCTCGGTTTTCTGTTTGCCGATTTTTGGATTAAATCCATCATCTTCAAAAAGAATTTTCACATTCCGGCCGCCCATTTTACTGCCGATGTGATCCATCGCTAATTCAGCACCAGCTTTTAGCTGTTTACCAATCAAAGCCGCCGGTGTTGTCAGCGTGGTGATAAAACCGATGGTGAGGTCTTTTGCCATAACCGGAGAAATAGCCGTCATCATGGCGGCTCCTGCGGTTAAGGTAAGAATTTTCTTATACATATTTTGTACTCCCTGTATCAAAAATAACTGCTCTGTTTACGTTGGTGTATTAAGTTGGTGTATTAAACTGTTTGGAAAGCTAACAACTTTTTCGC
>CAJXJM010000377.1 GCA_913054205.1 uncultured Rhodospirillaceae bacterium | reverse complement strand
CGCAACCGCCGGCATAGCGAGGTCTTTGGTGCGCTGAACGAGGTCCTTGACCTTAAGCGCGCCCTCAAGCAGCGAATAGCCTGAATGGACTCGGAGGTGAATAAAATCAGCGTGCGACATGACAGAAATCATTCCACGATTCTGCAGCCCCTGTCATCCCTTAATGCGACTTTATCCACAAGAAATATACGCCTTCGTCATTCCAGACTTGATCTGGAATTAAGGGGACATGTACTTGTTACGTGTCCCCATTAATTCGCCAAAATACAAACCCACAAAGGTCACAAATACCACGAAGAAGAAACAACACGGAGTTCACAGAGGACACAGAGAAATAGAATCATAGGGGTACGCTGAATGAAACGCTTAAAATTGACCGGATAGAAAACATATCTGGAGTCAATGCCTTACCCGCAAATTCGTCTATATCCTTTAGTCCGTCACTTACCGTAATTTATGGGCGCAATGGAGCGGGTAAAAGTGGCTATGCGAGGCTTTTTGCAAATGCTTGTTTTAGCCGTCACAAACCAGAGATCCTTCCGAATATCTATGATAAAAGTGCGCCATCAGAACCTACCGCGGAATTCCATTTACTTTTAAATGGAAAACCCCAAAAACCTGTTGTTTTCAAAGTAGGTGAAGAGGATGCAAATCTAAAACGAATAAGCGTTTTTGATTCCACTGTTGCTAAACTTCACGTATCTCGTTCCGCAGCTTTTGAATTCAAACCCACAGGATTTGATATATTCCCAGAAATGGTTCGGGTACCCCCCACCCTAACCCTCCCCCTCAAGGAGGGAGGGGACTATGGTTGATCAACCAAAATTCTCCCCGTGGAGAGCGAGAATTGAAGTTGGTGGACTAATATATTAATGAGACGGCCAAGTCGGCGCATGACAGAGGAGTGTTATTTTTTCGCTTCTTCTTCCTCCCCCCTTGAGGGGGAGGATCGAGGTGGGAGGATTATTAAATGGAATTACCCGGCCACCAACAAGCCATCTTCTAACCGCACAATGCGGTCCATGCGTTTGGCAAGGTCGGGATTGTGGGTTGCGATGAGGGCGCCGACGCCGGATTGTTTGACCAAATCTGTCAGCATGCCAAAGACGTCATCGGCGGTGTGTTGATCCAAATTACCCGTCGGCTCATCAGCCAAAAGAATATTGGGTTTGTTGGCCAGGGCCCGCGCGATGGCAACCCGTTGCTGTTCCCCGCCCGACAAGCGTGCCGGCCGGTGCGTGGCTCGGTCCGTCAGACCCATGGTCGCCAATAATTCATCCGCGCGTTTGCGGGCCAGCCCTTTGTCCATATCGGCGATCATCTGGGGGATGACAATGTTTTCCCGCGCCGAAAATTCAGCCAGCAAATGGTGATATTGATAGACAAAGCCAAGCTCTTGCCGGCGAATTTCAGTGCGGCGATCATCATTTAAATTATTTGCAGCTTCGCCTTTGATGATGACTTCGCCGTCCTGCGGCTTTTCCAATAAACCGGCGATTTGAAGCAGGGTTGATTTGCCGGAACCCGATGGCCCAACGAGCGCAACAATCTCGCCAGCTTCGACTTTTAAGTCCGCCCCTTTGAGCACTTCCAAAGCGGTTTCGCCCTGATGAAATGTTTGAACGATGGCTTTAAGCTCAAGCGCTACATCATTCATAACGAAGCGCTTCCACCGGATCGAGACGCGCCGCCCGCCAGGACGGATAGATCGTCGCTAGGAATGAGAGGCCGAGCCCCATCAGCACAACTGTGGTGACTTCGGTGGGATCAACAACGGCCGGCAATTGCGAGAGGAAATAAATTTCAGCAGCAAAAAGATCAGAGCCTGTCAGGCCTTGGATCCACTGGCGAATGGTTTCAATATTTTCAGCGAAAGCGAGACCCAGCCCTAATCCCGCCATCGTGCCAATAATGCCAACGCTCGCGCCGGATATCAAAAAGATGCGCATAACCATGCCGCGGGTCGCTCCCATGGTCCGTAAAATCGCGATATCGCGCCCTTTATCCTTCACCAGCATAATCAGGCTGGAGACTATATTAAATGCCGCCACGACGATGATCAGCGTCAGGATTAAGAACATCACATTGCGCTCAACCTGGATCGCATTGAAAAAGCTCGAATTAGTGCGCTGCCAGTCATAAACGCGGCCTTGATTGCCCAGTTGGTTCCACACTTCAGATGCCATGCGCGGCGCGTGGTCGGGATTCTTTATGACGACGTCGAGATAACTCACTGCGCCGGGCAATTTGAAATAAACCTGCGCGGCCGCAAGCGGCATAAATATAAAACTGGAATCATATTCATGCATGCCGACATTAAAAATGGCTGCAACTTTATAGGCTTTCATACGCGGCACCGTGCCGAAGGCCGTGACATTTCCTTTGGGTGAAATCAGCGTGATTTTATCGCCAATTCTGAGCCCCATATTCCGCGCCATGCGGGAGCCCAGCATGACCGCGTTTTTACCTTTGAAATTCTCCAGCGAGCCTTGGCGAATATTGTCTCTCAATATAGCACGTTGCTGGATGTCGACCTGCCGCAATCCCCGAACAACCGCGCCCTTGGCTTGTCCATTGGCGCTCGCCATTACTTGGCCTTCGATCATTGGTGTGACTTTAACAACGCCTTCAATCTTGCCAACCCGGAGCGCGAGACTGTCATAATCACCGAGCATTTGGCTTTCACCATAAATACTGAGATGGCCATTGACGCCTAAAATGCGGGTCAGCAGTTCCTGGCGAAATCCGTTCATCACCGACATCACAATGATCAAAGTCGCGACACCCAACATAATGCCAAGCAACGAGAACCACGCGATAACCGAGATAAACCCTTCTTGGCGGCGGGCGCGTAAGTACCTGAAAGCCATCATCCATTCAAAGGCTGAAAACATCGCTGCGCCCTACCCGATTAACTTAGTGAGTGCAGCATCGATGGAAAGTTCTTCTTTCTCGCCCGATGCTCGATTTTTAACTTCGATGACGCCGTCCTTTAGACCGCGGGGACCAATGACCATTTGCCAAGGCAAGCCGATCAAATCCATATTGGCGAACTTAGCGCCGCCGCGCTCGTCGCGATCATCATAGAGAACCTCAACACCGGCATTTTGTAGTTTA
>CAJXJM010000376.1 GCA_913054205.1 uncultured Rhodospirillaceae bacterium | reverse complement strand
CATCAATGCCGGGCAGGTTCAAATCGAGAATAACCAAATCATATTTCTGTATGGACAAGACATGATCAGCTTCCTCGCCATCGTTAACCGCATCGACAGCGAGACCCATTTTCTTAAAAGCCCGCGTAACGCCATCGGCCAGGGCCATGTTATCTTCGACGATTAATACTCTCATGTTTCCGATGTTAGTATAAGCTATGGTACAAATGAAGCATGAAGCATGAAGCGTGATGTGAAAACTGGAACCATTCGAATGCGTCTTGTAGTTAGTGTTATTTTTTTACTCAGTTTGTTAACAACAAATCTTTATGCGGAGATATACCGTTTCCCCGCTGGTGATGGTTCAGTAAATAAAAGCGGGCAGCAACTCGTCATTTACAGCACGACGGATATAGAGGCCGCCCGACCCTTGATTGAGGATTTTCAATTATTGCACCAAAAAATTCGCGTGATCTATCATGATCTACAGAGTTTAGAACTTTTTGATCGAGTTCTAAGGGAGACCGACGCCAAGAAAAAAACAGCAGATTTTGCCTTCAGTTCAGCGATGGATTTACAGATGAAGCTCGCAAATGACGGATATGCTCTGCGCCACGAATCTCTAGCTGCTCGGGAAATCCCCAGCTGGGCAAATTGGCGAAACGAGGCCTTTGGCGTGACCTTTGAGCCTGCCGTTATTGTCTACAACAAAAGGTTTTTCAAAGGCCGCAAAGTGCCGCAAACGCGTGCCGATTTGGTCAATCTGCTGGAAAAAGGCGGCGCTGATTTCTTTGGCAAATTGGCGACCTATGACATTCAACGCAGTGGCCTCGGCTTCCTTATTCTGGCACGCGATCTGGAGCACTATAGTGGGACATGGAATATGGTGCGGGAGATGGGTCGCAGCAGCGTAAAACTTTTCACCAGCACAGCTGCAATCCTAGACCGGGTGAGTGATGGTAAATTTGTTCTCGGCTATAATGTATTGGGCTCTTATGCCGCTACGCGCGCCGAGCGAGATCCATCGATTGGAATCATCTTGCCTACTGATTTTACAGTTGTCTTATCCCGCATCGCTTTAATCCCACGAAATGCACGGTCTGCAGAAAATGGTAAATTATTTTTGGATTATTTGTTGTCTCAACGCGGCCAGCGCGTCCTGGCGGGGAAAGCTGGTCTAAATGCTATCCACCCGGCAGTCACAGGAAGACGGACTGCGACGAATATGCGGAAAGTCGCAGGCTCAAGTTTACGACCTATTAAAGTTGGACCTGGTCTACTGGTGTATCTTGATCAGTTTAAACGGTCAAAAATGCTAGCCAATTGGGAAAATGCTCTTACTGGACGATAAAATTCCACAGAAATTTTGTTTTTTTTATTTCTGACAGGTTTTTGACAGCTTTGGCGTATAGCGTCGATGGTCTTGAAAGCTGCTCCCCCCAAAATGACAGCTTCAATACCAATTAAAATCTTCACAGGAGAGTAACAATGTTTACATTTACACATAAAATTAGCCGTCGGGCGCTGCTCAGCACTCTGGCGGCTGTTGGCCTCGGCATTTCCGTTTTTGGCGCTCCAACAAATGCTGCAGAAATCGATAAAATTCATTTCCTTATTCCCGGCGGTGCTGGTGGCGGTTGGGATGGTACAGCTCGTGGCACAGGCGAGGCGCTCACAAAGTCAGGCATCGTCGGTTCTGCATCCTACGAAAATATGTCGGGCGGCGGCGGCGGAAAGGCAATTGGTTTCTTGATCGAAAACGCCAAGTCAAATTATGGCACTCTGATGGTCAATTCCACGCCAATTGTGATCCGATCTTTGGTTAAAAGATTTCCCCATAATTTCCGTGACTTGACCATGATTGCCGGAACCATCGGTGACTATGCTGCAATTATCACCAACAAAAACAGTCCTTTGAAAGACTTCAAAGATTTGGTTGCAGCCTATAAGAAAAATCCGAAAAAAGTCGCCATTGGCGGTGGTTCGGTGCCAGGTGGCATGGATCATCTCGTCGCTGCAATGGCCTTTCAAGCAGCGGGCGCAGACCCAACCAAGGTTAAATACATTCCATATGATGCAGGTGGAAAATTGAACGCTGCCATCTTATCGGGTGAAGTCGTAGCCGGCTCAACGGGTTTTTCCGAGGCCGTTGCTCTTGCTAAATCAGGCGAGATGCGAATTTTAGCAGTCACTTCTGCCAAACGCATACCTGCATTCAAAGCAGCCCCTACTCTTAAAGAGCAGGGCTATGATGTAACTTTTGTAAACTGGCGCGGATTTTTTGCAGCTCCGGGATTACCTGAAGCTCAAGCGAATAAGTACCGCATGGCCATCGCCAAAATGTACAAAACACCGGAGTGGGAAGCTGTCCGGGCACGCAATGGCTGGGTGAACATTCACAATCCAGGTGAAAAGTTCACTGCCTTTTTGGTCAATCAAGAAAAAGTAATCAAGGATTTGATGACAAAACTTGGTTTCTTGAAAAAATAAACAAATATTGAGCCGGGGTTTGCTATGATTTATATGGCGGGCCCCGGCTTTTCTTTTGCCTAGGTCATCGACCAAAAGTTAAAATTGGGAGGATTGTAATGACGCTAGACCGCGCAATTTCCGGACTCTTTCTTCTCCTCTGTATGGTGTATGGCTACACGGCATTCGTCACCATGGAGGCAAATTTGCTTCCGTTCGAGTTGAACATGACGTTTCTGCCAAACACCATGCCCAAATGGCTAAGCGTTCTTGGTGTTATCGTTGGCTTCGTTGTTGTTGTCCAATCGGGCCCAAAGGCAGCCGAGGAAATTGACCCTGGTGAAATTGATTACAGAAATTTGCGGCAATATAAACTTGGTCAGGCATTTCTTCTTTTAGCACTGATGGTCGCCTATGCGCTGCTATTGCGACCAATCGGTTTCCTTTTTGCGACGACATTATTCCTTGCAGGCGGCGGCATCATTCTGGGCGAACGCAGGTTTCTCGTACTTATCCCCGTCGCTCTATTTACGGCCTTTACAATTTGGTACCTCGTCCAGGAAGTCCTTGGTATTTTCCTTCGCCCGTGGCCATGGTTCATATAGGGAGTATGCGGAATGCTTGAAGGACTTCTCCTCGGTCTGGAAACGGCTTTTTCTTTGCAAAACCTTCTCATGGTCGTT
>CAJXJM010000375.1 GCA_913054205.1 uncultured Rhodospirillaceae bacterium | reverse complement strand
AGACCAAAACCGTTAGGACCCATTTTGCCGACATCGCCCAACGTCGCGGCGTCACGATTGACTTCATCGAAGCCGAAAACTGGGAACGGGGGAACGGTGCCAGTGCCCTGGCAGCCAAGGATCACACCGGGGAGGGAGCCTTCTTCCTGGTCATGATTGATCATATATTCGACCCAGGTATTGCGCAGGCACTGGCCGACAACCCTCCTGCACCCGGAGAAATGTGCCTCGCCGTGGACTGTGACAAAGACGGTATCTTCGATCTCGACGACGTCACGCGGGTCAAGTCTGATAACGGACGCATTCAGAAAATCGAGAAGATGCTTGATGATTGGGATGCCGGCGACACCGGAGTTATGCTTTGTACGTCCGGCCTGTTCGAGGGGCTCGAGCACGCGGCAGCAAAGAATCAGCATGGACTTTCTGACGGGCTCAGGGAGTTGGCAGATGAAGGCCGGGCGAAAACCGTCGATGTGACAGGTATGTCATGGCTCGACATGGACACGCCCGACGCATTGCGTGAAGCCGAACGACGTTTGATGCGCGACCAGGGCCGCAAGACCCGAGACGGGCCGGTTTCACGACATCTCAACCGACCGGTATCCCGGTGGTTGAGTCGCTATCTGGTGCGTACAACGGTGACGCCCAACCAAATTTCTCTAATCTCGTGGATGCTATCCTGCGTTGCCGCAGGATTTATGGCCGTGAGCGGCTACCCTGCTCTGGCCATCGGCGGGGCGTTGGCCCAACTGGCCTCAATCATCGATGGTTGCGATGGCGAGATCGCCCGGCTGAAACATTCGCAAAGCGATTTTGGCGGCTGGTTCGACGCGGTCCTCGACCGATATGCCGACGCCGTTCTGCTGTTTGGTCTGATGTGGCACGAATTTGCCACGACCGGCACAAATCTGTCCATCGTGCTGGGGTTTGCAGCGATTGTAGGATCGTTCCTAAACAGCTATACGGCGGACAAGTATGACGGGTTGATGGCACAAAGGTTGAAAGGTGCGACATACTTTCGACTGGGCCGCGACGTGCGGGTATTCATAATCTTCCTCGGTGCCCTCTTCAACCTGCCTCTTGCCACCCTGGGTATTGTCGCCCTGGGCATGAATGTGGAGGTGATTCGGCGCATTGTCATTTGTGCCAACGCGGACACCAGATGAAGAATCAATTTCAATTTAGTGACGTTGCGACACTGGCTGTACATAATAGCGAAAAAGTGGCGCAGTCTATCCATCTCATTAGCGGACACTGGCGATAGGATTTTCTTGTTGGTGCCTTAAACTCTATAGCCACTAATGCCCATCCTATCAGCCCACCATAAACACATTGCAGAATCCAACCGACGTGCGTCCACCAGAAACCCTCTCTTATCAAATACGACTGGCTAGTGCCATAAGCGCTGACAGGGAACAAGATGCCCGCCAACCGCTTCAATTTCTTCGGCAATGGCAAGAGCAGTGCGTCGCCTGGTGCCTTTAAACGCCATATGCTCCAACAAATGCGAAATGCCGTTGAGCTCCGGCTTTTCGTGACGCGTACCGACGGCGATCCAAGCGCCAACCGAGGCTGTTTCGACGGTACTTATATAATCAGTAACGATGCACAAACCAGACTTCAGCGTGGTGACTTGAGTGCTCATGCGGCTTTTCTTTCAGCCAGCTTTCCAGCGATGAAATTACTCACTAGATTGAGGTCGTTGGGCAATTCGTCTAGGCGTTCTTTCCGCTCAAACAGATTAGTAAGATGAGCCGGCAGTTCAGGATGGACGCCCGAAGCTTCTTCAACGGCGGTTGGAAACTTTGCCGGATGGGCTGTTGCAAGGGCGATTTTTATCACGTCCGACGCGACCGCAAACTGTTGGCCGGCGACCACGCCAATGATGCTGTGCGGGTCGAATAACTCACCAGTCGCTTCATAGACGTTGCGAATGGCGGCTTTGGTTTCATCATTGCTGACACGGTAGCCTTCAAAATCTTCCAGCATGGCCTGCCATCGGCCTTGACCAAACTCGATACTTTGAGTGCGGCGGAATTCATCCAGCGCCTTCGCCACCGCCTTGCCGTCCCGGTCATAGCGATCGAACAGCAGGCGTTCGAAATTGCTCGAGATCTGAATATCCATGCTCGGGCTGAGCGTTGGCACAACCGGCTTCATCGACATTGTACCGCTTTCAAAAAAGCGCGTTAGAATATCGTTTTCGTTGGAGGCGACGATAAATTTCTCAATCGGCAGACCCATTTGCTTAGCGGCATAGCCGGCATAGACATTGCCGAAATTACCGGTTGGTACAGCGAAGACGAATTTTTTGTCCGGTGCGCCGAGCTCAATGGCCGCCCAAAAATAATAGACGATCTGCGCCATGATACGCGCCCAATTGATCGAGTTGACGGCTGACAGATTGTGGGTATCGCGAAAACCTTCATCACCAAACAGCGATTTAACCATATCTTGACAATCATCGAAGGTGCCATCGACGGCGATGTTATGGACGTTAGCGGACAGCACAGTTGTCATTTGGCGGCGCTGAACATTCGACACCCGGCCTTTTGGATGCAGGATAAAAATTTCGATGGCGTCCCGGTCCTTACACGCCTCAATGGCGGCAGAACCGGTATCCCCTGACGTCGCCCCAACGATGGTGACCCGCTCGCCTCGCTTTTTGAGCACGTAGTCAAACAATCTGACGACCACTTGCAGCGAATAATCTTTAAACGCCAGCGTTGGCCCGTGAAACAGTTCAGCGACCCATAGATCGTCACCTAATTGTTTCGTCGGCGCAATCTGCGGATGATCAAATTGAGCATAGGCGTCATTGACGATGTTGGCGAAATCATCATCCGGAATGGTGTCACCCAAAAACGGCAGCATGATGCGGATTGCCAGTTCCTGATAGTTCAAGCCGCGCAGGTCGCGGATATCATTTTCAGAAAACTGTGGCCAGCTTTCCGGCACATAGAGTCCGCCATCGCGGGCCAAGCCGGCCAGTAAGACATCATCAAAAGCTAAATCGGGAGCACCTGAACGGGTGCTGATATATTTCAAAGCGGTTTCACCAATATAATGGGTGCTTGAAAGATTAGCTTAGACTATCCCCTGGCGCGAGGTGCCGCAAACCAGTCCTTTTTGGGGCA
>CAJXJM010000374.1 GCA_913054205.1 uncultured Rhodospirillaceae bacterium | reverse complement strand
CGATATGGCAACGACGGTTGCAGCTTACGGCAAGGTTAAAACAGCGGCCCAGCGCGGCGAACAAATGCCGGAAGGCTGGATGATTGATCGCCAAGGCCAGCCGCTCACCGACCCGACTAAGTCCGATGAAGGCTTTCTCCTGCCGATCGGCGGGCCGAAGGGTTATGGTTTGGCGCTGATGTTTGGATTATTGGCTGGCACGCTCAATGGCGCCGCCTTTGGCAAAGACGTCGTCGATTTCAATTCTGACTTCCACACGCCGACCAATACCGGCCAATTTATTGTCGCAATTGATATTGCCGCCTTTGCCGATGTCGATACATTCAAGCGCAATGTCGATAACATTTACCGCATGATGAAAGCCTCACCGACGCTACCCGGTTATGACGAGGTCTTGCTGCCCGGCGAGCAAAGCCACAAAAAACGCCAGGACCGTGAGGCCAACGGTGTGCCGATCCACGACGGGCTTTTAGAATCGTTGGCTAAGACGGCGAATGATCTGGGTGTTGCACCGCTGGGGTAGCCTAGAATTAGAGGGACATGTACCTGTTACGTGTCCCTGCTAATTCGTGAAGTTAACCACAGAAGACACAGAGAAGAACCTCCCCCTCACCCCACCCCTCTCCCACAAGGGGAGAGGGAGTTGTGTTTAGAACCTATGTTTTTAATTTGGTTTTTAACGCCAGCGCCAGAAACTATTGTTGGGGCTCGCCACTTATGTGGCGTAGCCCAGCTTGCGGAGCAAGCGCCCGGCGATTAAGGGGACTAAAAGAGTTTATTTATAAAACTCTTCCGGGTCGATCGGCAGAGGGATCTCTTCGCCGCGTTTGGCTGATAGATCCATCGCCATGGTGTGGAGAAGGTTTGCATGGCCTTCTGCCGCCGTTGCGTGCGGTGTCGGCACACCCATCATGATGCGGCTGAACCAGCCAATGGTTTCTTCGCGCATGGGACCGTAAAGCTGACCGTTCCAGAGGTCGCCTGGAGGATAGCTGGTCAAGAAATCAACATGGCGTTCCGGTGCTTCATAGCCGCCGGAGATATAGCCGCCGGGCAGATTTTGGTTGGTCGCCAATACAAGATCACGGTGGGTGTCTTCGATGTCAATAATTCCTTCTGTGCCGACAATACCAATTTCGAGGCCGTACACAGTCCCCGGCCAGACTTCTGGAAGTGCCCAACAAATATTCATTGAAAAGAGCGTACCGTCATCGAAAGTGAAAATGCCGAAAGTCGAGTCTTTTGTTCCCCATTCATTGAGAACCTTGTCGACGGATTTAGCATAGACCGAAACCGGCTTTTTGCCCTCGAGCAGCCACATCGACATATCCAGCGAGTGCGTGCCGGAAACAACCATTGGCGTCAGATTGTGGCGTGCATTGGTTTTAGCAATTGTCGCAATCGGCACCATGCGGTTCATAAAGGCGCGGGTGGTGACGGAATGCACATCACCAATTTGACCATTTGTCAGACGTTCTTTGACGGTCAGGAAGCGCCGGCGAAAGCGCTGCGTGTAGCCGACAACGGCATCCAGGCCGGCTTCTTCAATAGCGCTGAGGATTTGAAAGGATTCCCGTGCTTCGGTTGCCAAAGGTTTCTCGATGAAAAGTTTGTGGCCCTGTTCAACAGTCAGCAATGTCGGCTCGGTGTGTTTGTTTTCATCGGTAATGATCATCACCGCATTAACTTCAGGCCGTTTGATTAGCTCGTTGAAATCGTTGGTGTAGAAATCGGCATTGGTATCTTCGGCGAGTTGTTTGCCAAGATCATCATTGATGTCGCAAAGACCCAGCCATTTTACGCCAGGATATTCGCGGGCATATTTGGCTCGAATGCGGCCAATGGTGCCACAGCCAACAATAGCCAAGCCAATTTCATCGATGGTGTCCATATTTATTTCAGACATGTTTTACCCCTTAATGGTCGTATGATCTGTTTGTTCTGATTGATTATGATGCCGCTTTTTAAGCCTAAAAATGCCTATCGTAAAGCAGCGAAAGTACTAGATTTTATCGTCATCTTCTTGTTGTTGGTAGGCTTCCATTGCCGCCTCGATTGAGGCGTTGTTATCCATTGCCCAGTCTCGTAAAGCATCTAAGGCAATAACCAATGAATCTCCCATCGGTGTTAGCCTATATTCGACTTTGGGCGGCACAATGGGAAAAATCTCGCGCTCAATCAACCCATAGGATTCCAGTTCTCGCAATGTCTGGGTGAGTACTTTTGGTGATATATTGCCGATCTCCCGTCGCAGCGCCGAGGGGCGCATCCGTCGGTTGCTCAAGCGCCGAACAACAAGCACGTTCCATTTATTCGATATCCGCACCAGCATCTTCTGAAACGGACGTGATTCCTCGAGAGCTTGGATTTCTTCTTTTGGCAGGTTTTTGTATTTAGCTACCGAAGGCATTTATAGAAAATCCTAATCTATTACTTACCATATGGTTCGTATGTGAGTAATTTGATGGTACTACAAAAATTCATAGCGTGCGGTTATAAAGGATAAACGCAGGTTTTCAAAATCAAAAATCACAACAAGTTGCTGGCCCTGAGCAATATAAGCGTGATACAGAATAGAGCGTAAAGTTGCCTGCAGAAAATCGACTACAAATATAATGGGTAATTTTATGGGAAGTTTGAACGTTTCACAAATGGCCTGGGGAATCAGGGCCTCACAAGGGAGAGACTTAATGATTAATTTTCGGAATAGTTTAATGGCGGTTGCCGCAGCTACGGCGTTTACGGTCGCAGCTGCGAGCGCGCAGGCCCAGACGGTCAATGTCGGTGCCGCAGCGAACGTTGGTGGTTTGATTGTTTTTGTCGCTCAAGCCAAAGGGTTCTTTGCTAAAAATGGTGTTAATGCGAAAGTTGTTACTCGCAATACCGGCCCTGCTTTGACCAAGTCACTTAAAGCCGGTGAAATTGATTTTGCACCTGCAGCATTTACCAACCTGCCGGCAGCTTTGGAACGCGGCATTAAAGTGCGCGCGATCGTCGGGTATACCGGCGGGTCTTACACCAAACCAACAAGCGACGATTTTGTTGGCATGGCTGCAAGAGCAGGGAGCGGTATCAAAAAGATAACCGATATCAAAGGTAAAAAAGTTGGTATTACCTTCGGCAGCACAGGTGATCTGTGG
>CAJXJM010000373.1 GCA_913054205.1 uncultured Rhodospirillaceae bacterium | reverse complement strand
GCGGATTTTGCTTTCAAGCTGACCAAGCAGGTCATAGTCGATATTTTCCGGGGATTTCTCCGGGGATTTCTCCGGGGATTTCTTTGGAAATTTCTCTGGAGATTTTTCGGGCAGATTATTGTCTTTGGGCATCATAATTCTCGAGTTTGTAATTTGGCCTAATCCTCGCATATTTCATCAGAAATATGGTTTCAAAAAGAGTGGTAATTTGGCTCAATATTAGTGTATTATGCCAATTATAAACAAATAATAGGCTATAAATGCTATGTTAGATGCATCGTTTGATTTAATTGACTTTAAGATAATCTCTGAGTTACAGCGGAATGGTGACCTTTCCAATATAGAATTGGCGGAAATAGTTGGCCTGTCGCCGTCGCCCTGTCTGCGCCGGGTAAAGATGCTGCAGGACGCCGGCATTTTCAAAAACAAAGTGACGCTCGTTGATGCCGAAAAAATAGGTCTCAACGTTAGCGTGTTCGTTCAAGTGACGCTCGAAAAGCAGATCGAAGAAAACCTCTCGGCTTTTGAAGCTGAAATTGATCAACGCCCGGAAGTTGTGGAATGTTATCTGATGACCGGCGAAGCGGATTATTTGCTGCGCATTGTCGTTCCCGATCTTCAAGCTTATGAGCATTTTCTCAAAGAACATCTGACGCGTTTTCCAGGCGTTCTGAACATTCGATCTTCGTTTGCGCTCAATCAGGTTAAATATTCAACAGCTCTGCCGCTCAATCATTTGGCGCAGGCATGAGATTTATTGTAGAATATCCTCATGAGAAATGGACAATTGATCATTCACCCGACAGGGGAGTTCGACAATAGCGCGAAAAAATATAAACACATTGTCGCGGAACCTCTGGCAGCAGCGATGGGCGCCGAAATCAAAGCTATCCAGATCAGCGACGTCACTGATGATAGTTTTTCCGAAATTGCGGACGCACTTTACCGCCACAAGATGATTTATTTTCGCGATCAAGATATGTCGCTCGCAGATCAGGAAAACTTCACGCATCGGTTCGGAGAATTTGGCGAGGATGCCTATACGACCGGCATGGAGGATCACCCAAACGTCCAGCCGGTCATAAAAGAGGCCGACACCCGCACCCATATGATTTTTGGCGGTAGCTGGCACACGGATTCTCCGTTTCTCGAACGCCCGCCTGCGATCAGCATGGTGTTTGGCGCCGATATCCCGCCTTACGGCGGTGACACGATGTGGGCAAACTCTGCTCTCGCCTACTCCTACCTAAGCGACACCATGAAAAATATTCTATCTTCTTTGAAGGTGCATATGTCGGCGGGCAATGTCCTCCATGAAGTCCAAAAGCGGCAGGAAGAACGCCATGCCGAGAACATTGGTGTCAGCAAAAAGAATTTGGACGCAATATCGATGATCGATGGTGCCTTTCATCCGGTTGTGCGCACCCATCCTGTGACAGGTGAAAAAGCACTCTATGTCGATGAAAGCTACGCGATGGGCATTGAAGGCATGCTGGAGCAGGAAGCAGCGCCTTTGTTAAAGTTCATCCGCGAACATATCACCCAACCGGCTTTCACCTGCCGATTGCGCTGGGCTGAAAAGACATTGGCCGTATGGGATAATCGCCTGTGTCTACACCACGCCTTTAACGATCACGATGGCTATCGCCGTGAATTGCATCGCACAACAGTGGAAGGTGAAATTCCTCAATAAGAACGTGCCTAATGCGTGACAATCGCTTTGAATCTCGCCAGAATTAAGCCAGAAAAAAAATCAACTTCAGGGATTCTAAGAACATGTCCACAAAATTGAGCGACGCGACACTTCAAGAGGCTGCCAAAATTGCCGCCGCCACCATGCATGAAGCAACTGGAAAGATCGGCGCTTTGCCGTCCTACATCAAACCTGTCGCCAAAAGCATGAAAATCTGTGGCCGCGCTTTTCCGGTCAAAGGTCCCTCTGGCTGTAATTTATGGCTCCACCGCGCCATTGCCAAAGCCGAGCCCGGCGATGTACTCATCGCAGACATTGGCGACGATCCAGAATATGGTTATTGGGGCGACATTATGGGAACCGGCTCAATGGCGAGAAACCTCGCGGGATTGGTGATTGATGGCTGCGTCAGAGATGCAGTTGAGCTCGAAGAAATGGGCTTTCCGGTATTTTCAGCAGGCCTATGTATTCGCGGCACAGCCAAAAAGTTCGATGGTGAAGGCTCCTTGGCAGAACCCATTACCATCGGCGAGATTACCATCAACCATGGTGATCTTGTATTAGGTGACGATGATGGTGTTGCTGTCATTCCCGCCGATCAAGTCGAAGCGAGCATTCAAAAAGCCATAGATCGCGAAAACGATGAGGACGCCAAAAAAGAACGGCTGCGAGGCGGCGAAACCTCGATGGAAATTTACGGCTGGGAATAAACAATAAAACGGGGACTTTAAATTTATGGCATATATTCCAAGATTTCCGGATATTCATTTCGACTACGGTGCAATCAAAGAACTCGCGCCTGAACTCGCCGCCCGAGGCGTCGACCGCCCGCTCATCATAACCGACCAAGGTTTGGTCGAGCACGGCGTCCTGCAACAGCTCTTGGAGGCTATCCCACCTGAACTATCCGTTTCAGTGTTTGATAAAATTCCCGAGAACCCGACGATTGCCGGCGTCGAGCAAGCGCTCGAAGTCTATCAGGCCAATACCTGTAATGGCATCATTGGGCTTGGCGGTGGCTCCGTATTGGATTCCGGCAAAGCGCTTCGAGCGGCTGCCACAATGGATATGTCAGTGCTTGATATTCTAAATAATCTCGACAAAATCACCGCTGAAGTTGCGCCCTATATCACGATCCCGACAACGGCTGGTACGGGTGCTGAGATCACATTTGGCGGCGGCATCCATCCGGAAAAAAACGCCCCCGCCATGACCATTCGCAGCCCGTTCGTAAAACCTGACTTGGCGATTTGCGATCCAGACTTCACCATGACGTTGCCACCAAGATTAACGGCGGCCACCGGCATGGATGCGCTCACTCATTGCGTTGAAGGGTTTCTGTCGAACAATCTAAATCCACCAACCGAGGCCATTGCGCTGGATGGCACCCGGCGTGTGGTTGATTTTGTCGAGCGCGCAGTTGCTGATGGCAGCGACCGAGAGGCCCGCT
>CAJXJM010000372.1 GCA_913054205.1 uncultured Rhodospirillaceae bacterium | reverse complement strand
AACTGAGGAATAAATTAAAAATTAGTTTAAGTCTAAAATAAATGGGTTGTCATCAGCGCTCAAATTTTCAATGATTGTTATATGGATGACAGCAATTCAAAGAATCTCGGCAGTATGTTCGAGTCAAAATCGCTTAAAGCTCAGCATGCGCTGATCACCGGCGGCTCACGCGGTATTGGTGCTGCGATTTCCAACGCATTGGCAGCACTCGGTGCAGACATCACCTTGCTCGCCCGTGATGTTGAAAAACTCAAAATTCAAAGCGATTATTTGCGGTCCGAATTTGACGCCAAAGTGTTTTTTGCCAGCGCCGATATGACGAGTGAGAAAGATATTGCCAGCTCATTTGCCAAAGCTGTTGAGGCCAACGGGCCGGTGGATATTCTGATCAATAATGCCGGTATCGGCAAAAGTGTCCCTTTCCACAAAATGGATTTGGATTTTTGGAAGGCAACGCTCGACCTCAATCTCACCGGTACGTTTTTGTGCACGAAACAAGTTTATGAAGGCATGCGCGAGCGCGGTTATGGCCGAATTATCAACATGGCTTCGACCGTTGGATTGCGCAGCTACGCCTATATTTCTGCCTATGCCGCCTCCAAACATGCAGTGATCGGGCTCACCCGCACCTTGGCGCACGAAGCCGCAAAAAAAGGCATTACGGTCAATGCAGTTTGTCCAGGTTATACCGAGACAGATTTGGTCGCCGATGCGATTGACGAAATTGTCGACGTTTCTGGGCGGGACAGTGCGGAGGTAAAATCTACCATTGAAAACATGAGCCCGATGGGCCGGCTGGTAACACCGGAAGAAGTCGCGGAAACAACGGCCTGGTTGTGCCTACCTTCCTCTGCCTCAATCACCGGCCAAGCGATTGTCGTTTCCGGCGGCTCGGTAATGAATTAGGCCTGGGAGAACAAAAAAATGTCTGACACGACCTTCTTAGATTGGCCCTTTTTTGACGATAGCCACCGCAAATTTGCTGCCGATCTCACAACCTGGGCAGAGCAAGAAATCGCGCCCCTCGAGAATGACGATCACCATACGCATGAAGCGCTCGATGCGTCGTTTCGAAAAATTATTCAAAAACTGGGCGACGCCGGCTGGCTGAAATACGCCGTGCCCGCGGCCTATGGCGGCGCGCTAGACAATCTCGATGTCAGAAGCATTGCTCTTGCCCGCTCCATATTGGGATATCACACCGGCCTCGCGGATTTTGCCATGGCCATGCAAGGGCTGGGCTCCGGCTCAATCACGCTGTTTGGCTCGGAAGAGTTAAAACGAAAGTATTTACCAGGGGTCGCAACGGGAAAACGCATTGCAGCCTTTGCAATATCCGAGCCGGGAGGTGGGTCCGACGTTGCCGCCATGACCACGACAGCCGAACTCGACGGCAATGAATATGTCCTGAATGGCGTCAAAACCTGGATATCAAATGCAGGGCTTGCAAATCAGTACGTGCTGTTCGCGCGCACAGGTGATGCGCCCGGTGCCAAAGGCCTCTCGGCTTTTGTCATTGATGCCGATAACCCTGGCCTCAATGTCAGCGAACGCATTGATGTCATCGCACCGCATCCGCTTGGTACCTTGACGCTCGAAAACTGCCGCATCCCGACTAGCCAGATGCTCGGCCAGTCCGGCGAAGGATGTAAAGTCGCAATGGCGACCCTCGATATCTTTAGGACAACTGTCGGTGCTGCCGCCTTGGGTTTTGCGCGCCGAGCCATGGATGAAGCCATCGCGCGCGCCAAATCACGCGAAGCCTTTGGACAGAAAATCGGCGACTTTCAACTTATCCAGGGTAAGATCGGTGATATGGCAGTTAAAGTTGACGCAGCCGCTCTCCTTGTTTTCCGCTCAGCCTGGGTCAAAGACACGCAAGACAACCGGGTCACCCGCGAAAGTTCGATGGCGAAGCTATACGCCACCGACAGCGCTCAAGAAGTCATCGACGAAGCCGTCCAGATTTGGGGCGGCATGGGTGTCGTCTCCGGCGTCACCGTCGAGCGGCTCTACCGAGAAATCCGTGCACTCCGCATCTATGAAGGCACCAGCGAGATCCAAAAACTCGTCATCGCCGGCCAAGTCATGGCGGATTGACGATATATCGTCAGAATTGAGCGCGATTGTCACACCTAGGATCAGACACAAAATTTGATCGGTATATCTCGCCTTCCCGAGCACGCTTTCGCCACGGCCGTGCTTTATTGATTGGAATATCCCAACCGACGCCGTGTATCCCAACCTGGTTCGCGTAAAAGAACCGGTATTCGCGTTAAGTTTTTCTGCAATCGTCTTGGAAAAGTCAAAACATTGGTTAAGCTCCTGGGAGGAAATCCAGAAGCATCGTTTTGCGTATCCCCGTGGCTATCGGATTTTAGATATTAGAACCAAAAAAATGAATGCGTTGACGGTAAAAAATCCATTTACTGTCTCAAAAATGGTAAAGGCAGGAAGGATCAGTGTTGGCATATTGATCACTTCGGATGCAAAAAGATATGCGTCGAAAATTGGCGGGATGGTTGTTCTAAAACCGCCGATCGAAGTGGTTACTCTCTATCACTATCTAAATGTAGAACACCGACGCCTTGTTCCAAAGATCGAGAAAATTCTTATTGAATTAAATGATAGCGGCAAAACCAAAGACATTATTAGAGGATCAAATTAGCGCCGTTACAGGCTTTAAACTTCAGGCCACAATCTTTCACCGATGCTCGGGCTGCCGGGTGCATGGGCGGTGTATTTGACGACGCGGTTGGTCCACTCACCGTCGGTAAAAGCTAATATCTCATGGTTCATAAAGTTCGTGTGGTGGGCCTCAGCGTCCACAAACTCGTAGAGCACGACATGTTTCGCCCAGCCCGCCACCGTCACAAGTTTGCGCGCTGCAATGGCGCCCGGCATGGCCGCAATTGTAGGCAAGCGATATTCCGCGTACCAAGCATTGAGATCAAATTCTTCTTCAACCGAACGAACGCGGAAATGGCCGAGCTGGATGAACGGGCCCGGTGTCGTCGCCGGGGCGCGGTGGTGAATTTCAGGTCCATCGACACGCGCTTGCTCAGTCGCGACAACAATGCGCGTGCCAATGCGTTTGGCAAACATTTCAGTGGTTTTTGCATCCTCTGCGTCGACGTCTTCAATATTT
>CAJXJM010000371.1 GCA_913054205.1 uncultured Rhodospirillaceae bacterium | reverse complement strand
TTGCTAGAGCATCACACGATAGGGAAATGCCGTATCATCTTTTAATACGCCAAGATTAAAATCAGCGATTAAACCTTGTTGGCGATCGCGGTAGTGATAGTTCTGGGTCACATATCCGCGCTCTAGAAATATCTTGGTGAGCCCGATGGTATCGAACATCTCTAGCGTTGGCGGATGGATAGTCGCCGCGCGAGGATCTTCCAAAATAGTGTCCGCAGCTTCAAGCAAGGTAAATGGAATGCCGTAATGGGCGAGATTGATCGCCGCCGTGTAGCCAATCGGACCACCGCCCGCAATTAAAACCCGATCTTCGTCACTCATCCAATATATCCTTCCTGAAATCCAGGTCACCAACCTATAAATAGTATACAATTAGGTCAAGGTATTTTGCAAAATTCCCCATAAATTAAGGAAAAAAGGTTGGCAGCCTCGTATAATTGTATACTTTATAGGGATAAATGGTGTCTTTAAATTTACAACATAGGTTCAACGCCAACATCCAAGGTATCCTTTGGATGCTCGTCGCAGGCGCTGCTTTCGCTGTCAGCAACGTCGTTGTACGTCTGGCTGCGGAAGATATGCATCCGTTTGTTGTGGTGTTTTTCAGAAGTATACTTGGCGTCGTCCTTCTGGCACATGTTTTTCTGGCCAAAGATTTTATCTGGAATCCCGGCCCTCGATTAAAGCTCCACATCTTGCGCGGTATATTACAAACAACGGCGCTGTTATGCCTCTATACCGCGATCACTGTGACGCCGATGGCAACCGTTATTGCGCTCGCGTTCATCACGCCGCTGGTAACGGCGGGCGGCGCTATTGCGTTTATGGGAGAACCTTCAAAACTCAATAGATGGCTGGCGGTACTACTCGGACTGGCCGGCGCGTTGATTATCATTCGGCCGGGCTTCATCACGGTGAGCGTTGGCGTCATGCTGGTGTTGGCCTACGCGGTTCAACAAGCAGCTTCCAATCTAACGGCAAAGCAACTCACCCGCCATGAGCCGGTGACGACCGTCGTCGCCTGGATGACACTGCTCTCGACGCCGCTTACCTTGATCCCAGCGCTGTTCGTTTGGTCTTGGCCCGATGCCTGGGGCTGGTGGTTTGTCACAATCAATGCCATTTGCTCGACGATTGCCCATCTTGCGACGACCCAGGCCTACCGGGTTGCCGATATCACCATTGCCGATCCGATGATTTTTTTCCGGCTGATTGCAGCTGCTATTCTAGGCTACATTTTCTTCAGTGAAATACCTGACGTCTGGGTATGGGCCGGAAGCGCGGTCATCATTGTCGCCGCCACAATGCTCAGCCGAGACAAGCAAGTGAGTGGCGGTTAGCCTAAATTCACATCAATCGTCATTGCGAGTTCGCCGCTACCGGTGGCCGCCCACAACTTCACAGATTTACCATCCGCAGAGGGTGAGCCGTTTGCACTAAACGGCTCATTGTCAAATAGAGGCGACATCGCCCGCACATTTATACCCCCCACCTCAGCTGCCGGTAATTCGCGGCGCAGCAAATCCATCAGCAAAGTCGCGGTCAGCGGTCCATGCACGAGAAGCGCCGGATAGCCTTCAACGCCCGTCGTGTAATCGCGATCATAATGAATACGGTGGCTATTGAAGGTCAGCGCCGAATAGCGAAACAGCAATACCGGATCAGGTGAAATCTCGCGGCTCCAGATGGCATCGCTCGGAGCCGGATTGGATTTTTTCTGCTCCTTGCCATCCGGATCACCGCGGTAGACCACGGTCCGCCAATCTGTCAGCGCACCACCAACATCATCGGTGAAATCACTGCGTTCGCACAAAAAAATAAGCCGGCCAGAACGCCCGCTTTTTTCGGTAATTTCCTCAATGGTCGATACTTTTTTTGCTGTCCGCCCGATGGTTAAAGGTTTGGTGATCTCAATCCGATTGCCAGCCCACATCCGGCGCGGGAGTGGCATCGGCGGCATAAAATCACTGTTCGACACATGACCGTCGCGGCCAAGCATTTCGGGTGGAGCGCCACGATTAAAATACAACCACTGCCAACTTGGTGGCAACATATCACCAACACCAAGTTCACCTTCTTCCCTGCCAAGGGTTACATTCATATTGGCAATAGCCGAGAGCGAAATTACATCTTCCACGGTTTGGCTGCGCCCGACCCAGCTCTGCAGTTCGTCAATTGTAATATCGTTCATTGAATTTAATCCTAGTAGGAGCGCGGAAGCCCGAGAACGTGCTCGGCGATATAAGACAAAATAAGGTTCGTCGAAATTGGCGCAATTTGGTAAAGCCGGGTTTCGCGAAATTTCCGCTCGACATCATATTCTTCAGCAAAGCCAAAACCACCGTGTGTTTGAAGGCACATATCTGCTGCCTGCCAGGAGGCATCTGCAGCTAACATTTTCGCCATGTTTGCTTCCGCACCGCACGGCTCGCCCGCATCGAACATGAGAGCAGCTTTTTTAACCATCAGATCCGCTGCCTCGGTTGCCGCATAGGCCTTGGCGATCGGAAATTGAACACCTTGATTTTGGCCAATGGGGCGGCCAAAGACCGAGCGGTCGCGGGCATAAGAAGATGCCTTTTCAACAAACCACCGCGCATCGCCAATGCATTCTGAGGAAATCAGTATGCGCTCGGCGTTCATGCCATCGAGGATGTATTTAAATCCGCTGCCTTCCTCGCCGATGAGGCTATTTGCCGGAATTCGGAGATCATCAAAAAAAACTTCCGTCGTTGCATGGTTGATCATTGTCGCAATCGGCCGGATGGTAAGACCATTGTCAATCGCGCCCCGAATATCGAATAAAAAAACCGACATTCCTTGGTGGCGCTTTTCATTTTCTTCACGAGGGCTCGTTCTCGCCAGTAAAAGCATGAGATCAGAATGCTCGATGCGGGAGGTCCAGACTTTCTGGCCATTGACGACGTATTCATCACCGTCTTTTACCGCCGTGGTTTTAATACGCGTTGCATCTGTGCCACTTGAAGGTTCGGTTACGCCAAATGCCTGAAGGCGCAGCTCGCCCGAAGCAATCTTTGGCAAATATCCAGATTTCTGCGCATCGCTGCCATGGCGCAATACGGTTCCCATTGTATACATTTGCGCGTGGCACGCCGCTGCGTTGCAGCCACTTTTATGGATCTCCTCGAGGATTGCAGTCGCT
>CAJXJM010000370.1 GCA_913054205.1 uncultured Rhodospirillaceae bacterium | reverse complement strand
AAACGCCGCTGTCGGATCAAGACGGCGGCGTTTTTATATGCGCGATTTAGAGTTCTAGTCTCGGACCACCATCACCGAACAATTGGCATGACGCACGACGCGCGCTGCATTAGGGCCCAGCAAATAGTCGCTGAGTTCAGGCCGGTGCGAGGCCATTACAATCAGATCGGCACCAGCCTCTTCGGCAACCCGTAGAATTTCTTTGTAGATCGAGCCGGATCCAATATGGACATTTGGAGCCCGATCCGATGGGAATTGACTATTGGCAAAATCAGCAATTTTGGCCGCCATGCCTTTTGTCATTTCCTCTTCGAAATCGTCGGGGAAATACTCTTCCACAAGCGGCGATCCCATATCCGGAATAACCGTCAGCAAATGCAGTTTCGCATCATACGTATTACATAAATCTACGGCCGTCGGAGCTGCTTTTTTCCAGGAGCCGTCATCGCTCAAATCAACGGTCAGTAAAATATTGTTATACATTTTCCGCTCCTGCTTTATTTAGCTCTCTTTTGCGTCGATTGAGTTGCACCAGCAAAACGCCGCCCAAAAGGATCAACGCAATCGGGTAGACCAGCTCTTTGGCTGGACGACCGATCTGCTCAACCTCCACTGAGGTCACATAGTCACCAAAATCCATTTTAACTTTCTCTGCGGCACCGTTTGGTGTGAGATCGACGACGGCGAATCGCCCATCTTTTTCTTTTTCAATCTTGAGACCAAAAGCTTTCTGACCCGCATTGCCGCCCGGCGCCCTCAGAACGTAGAGTTTAAATCGATCTCCATATTCGGTTTCTCGCACTGAATGCAGACGAATTTTCCGATCCTGAGGAGCTTGAACCTGATTGGCGACAAATTTGTCAAAATCTACCGGTACGTATTCTGGGAATACATAGCCCAAAAGAACATCTGGTCGGAATAGAGCGAACATGATCACCAACAAGACAACCCGCTCCGCTATAGTCGTTTTTATGATCATCCAGCCTTGTGTCGCCGATGTGAAACAGAATATCGCAATGAGCGAAACAACAAAAATCGTCACCCCATGCAAAATGCTGGTCACTCCAATGAGCAGCAATTCGGTATTGAAGATAAAGACGAATGGCAAAATTGCCGTTCGCATATCATAGCTGAACGCTTGAAGGCCGGTTTTCATCGGATCTGCTCGTGATATGGCTGAAGCCGCAAAAGCCGCCAAACAAACCGGCGGCGTAGAATCCGCCATCAAGCCGAAATAGAAAACAAACAAGTGAACGGCGATTAGCGGCAGTTCCAACCCCGCTGCCGTGCCGAGTTCAACCAACACGCCCGCCAATAAGGAGGCCACAACCAGATAGTTCGCTGTGGTCGGCAGCCCCATGCCGAGGACCAAAGAAAGCACGGCGGTTAGGATGAGTAATATATAGACGTTTCCGCCTGAAATCGCTTCAACCACACCAACCATTGCATTGTTAAGGCCCGTGGAAGATACCGCCCCGACAATAATACCCGCGGTCGCGACCGCCACGGCAATGCCAACCATGTTTCTAGCCCCAGCGATTAGACTGGCGTAGATTTCGCTGCAGGTCTCTTTTAAGCCGTCTGATACGCCGCCTTCTTTGCTGCTTTTAATCAAGCCTAAGGCGATAACAATTAAAACTGCCGCTGCGAGCCCCCAAAACAGTGACGGTTGTGCTTTTTCTCCTAGAATCCGGGCCATCACTGCGATGGCTATCGGGACGATGTACAAAATCGTCATCATAGCTTTACTGAGATTACTCGGTGAAACGCGCGTCGCAAACAAGATGAGGAACATGACCATAATCGTATAAAAGACCGCACTACTCGCCGTCCAGCGTTCGACCATCAACAGATAGACCAAAACAACAATTGGAATAATGAAATGCACACCGGTGAAAAATATTTTCCTGAATACAGGAATATCTTCTTTCGCCATTCCGGAAAGGCCGAGTTTTAAGGCTTCCAAATGAGAAATATAGAGCAATCCAATATAGCTAATAACGGCCGGTATGAAGGCTGCGACAATGACATCGAAATAGGTTATGCCAATTAGCTCAGCGATGATGAAGGCAGCAGCACCCATAATCGGCGGCATGATTTGTCCGTTGGTCGAGGCCGCAACTTCAATAGCGCCTGCTTTCACTGCAGGGAATCCGGTTTTCGTCATAACGGGGATCGTGAACACCCCTGTTGTCACGACATTTGCAATGGAGGAGCCGGAAATCAAACCGGTCATACCGGAAGCGAGAATAGCTGCCTTGGCTGGACCACCTCGATATTTGCCAACCATGGCAAAGGCCAGATCGAGAAAATATTTGCCTGCACCCGCGCGGTCCAGCAATGCGCCAAAGAGTACAAATAAAAATACAAAGCTCACCGAGACGTCGATCGGAATGCCAAATATCGCTTCGCCGCCAAGCCAGTGATAACCGATTAATCGCGTGAACGAGAGACCTCGATGAGAAATGATATCCGGCATGGATTGACCAAAAACCGAAAATGTAAGAAATATGATTGAAACGATAACCAATGGTATTCCGATGGCCCGGCGTGTGGATTCCAACAACAGTAATATGCCTACGCCGCCGATTATAACTTCTACCGGAATGCCGTTCCAAACCAGCATAATTCCTGATCGATCGACAATGCCATCCCAGCCAATAAATAAATATAGAGCGACAAAACAGCCGACAATGGCGAATATGATATCCAGAATTGCGATTGGTTTCTTGGCCATCGACTTGGTAGCCGGAAACATAAGAAAAACCAAAATTAACGCAAAGGCCAAGTGGATCGCGCGCGATGGGACACCGCCAATAATTCCAAAATTAAGCAAAAACGGCAGAGGGGAAGCAATCCATAACTGATAGACCGACCATAAGGCAGCGATAGCACCAATAATTTTACCCAGCGTAGGCCCCGTTTTCCGTCCGGTGTATTCAACATCATCTATTTGCGCTTGGATTTCTTCTTGCGAAATATTGGAAGAGGTTCCCATCTCAGCCTTAAGCGTCCCCTAGTTAAAACAAGGCCGTTAATAATCGCATGCAAATAAAAACGGGCAGACACCCATGAGGTACCTGCCCGTTCCTAAAGCTCTACATCAAGCCTTTTTCTTTGTAATATTTAATAGCACCTTTATGGAGCGGTGCTGACAATCCGTTTTTGATCAT
>CAJXJM010000369.1 GCA_913054205.1 uncultured Rhodospirillaceae bacterium | reverse complement strand
CATCCCAAACTTAGATATGATTTCGGTGCCCGATGCGGAACAAGGCATTATTCTGACTGCAGAAAGGCTTCCCGATCTTGTGCTTATGGACATTAATCTGCCCGACATGGACGGTGTGGAAGCCATGAATGAAATTCGGGGATCAAGCGAAACTTCTCAAATTCCCGTCATTGCGCTTACTTCGGCGGCTATGCCAGATGAAATCGAGCGGGGTATGAAAGCTGGGTTTGAAGAATACATAACAAAACCGATTATGGTTCCTGAGTTGCTCAAAGCCATCGAAAAATACTTACAATAGTTGAGTTTATTTCAATACAAGCCAATGTCTTTGGCTTTAAGGCATTAATGCAATTTCGCGCCGACGATGAAGACTTGGATTGTGTCCTCGCCGAGCGCCTTTCGGGCCTCCAAACGATGGATGCCTCTTGTCAGAACGTAACGCCCTTTACCTTTTCGAACCATGATAGGCTGTTCCTCGCTTTCCTCTAGAATCTCTTCCGCGGCAGTTTCCACTTTTTTTGGATCGAGCTCTTTGCGCCGATCTGCTGGCACATAAATATCGTCAATATTTATAGTTATTGGCTTTAGCAATTTTTTTTCCTTTATTGGATAGCAAAATTGTAATTTGATTTTATGACAAACCAGGTTTCGGCTTCTTCTTTGCCTTTGATCTGGATTACACCGCGGTGTTCGCATTCAAAATCGTCTTTGATCAATTCATACGTGCTCGCCGAGATTTGGATTTTCCCGGTTTCCCCATGAGATTCCATTCGGCTTGCGACATTTACCGTATCACCCCAGACATCGTATTGAAACTTTGATTTGCCGATCACACCAGCAACAACAGGACCGGAATTGATGCCAAGGCGAAAGTCGAGGCGTTTGCCGTTTCTTTCTGGCAAATCTTCCAAACCGTTCAATATTTCAAGTGCCAGGGAAGTGATCGCTTGCGCATGATCCTCTCTCGGCGTCGGTACGCCGGATGCCACCATGTAATTGTCGCCGATGGTGCGTATTTTTTCGACGCCGTATTTTTCGACCAATTGGTCAAACATCGAGAATACTTCGTTGAGCCAATCGACAACATCCGCGGGCCTCATTTCGGCAAATAGCGGCGTTGAGCCGACGATGTCGCAGAATAAGATGCTCGAAGCCTCATAATGATCGGCGACGGTTTGATGCTCATCTTTAAGTGTCGCGACAATTGCTTTGGGTAGAATGTTCAACAGCAAGCTATCTGCTTTCTCTTGGAACTGGTTTTTTTGGCTGACGAAGTAAAAAACCATAATGAAGATGATGGAGCCGATGCCGGCCAAGTTGAGGGCAAAAAAGAAAATCACAAGATCGGGCGAGAGATTATTCGTCGTATCAATTTTGAATTCTAAAAATCCACTCAGCACGACGAGCGCCAGAAAAGCGCTAAACCAATGTAGCGCACGGCGTGGTTCGTCAAACAGCATGGCTCCCAACGGACAAATGACGGCCCACATGATGACCGCGCTGCCACTGATATAGCCGCCCAATGCCTGCATGAGCAAAAATGGCAGCATTAATATTAAGGTGAGTTGGCTGAACCGAAAAAATTGAAAGCGGCGCGTTAGGCCGAAATGTAGAATGCTGAGCAAGGATATAATGCCGTAGATGAACGGTATTGCTGCGGCCAAGGGCTCATCGAAGTTGTAATACATAATACCCCAGGCAAAACCGGCAATGGCGAACGGCAGAGAACAGACCATCAAAAGCGATTTTTTAAGGGCGATGTCGTCCTCGTCAGCCGGGTTAGCGCCAACGCGGGCAATCCAGATGAATAAATCTTTTAGCAAATGTGTGTTCCCCTATTTTTCCCCTGCGACTATTTATAGCGAATTTTGAAAACTAAAATAGTGCCTGTGAGGAAAAGAGTTACGCCATTTGCGGCAATTAGCGGAATGTCGTCGGTTAAAAATCCATAGATCAGCCAAAGCACAATACCAATGCATAAAACGAGAAACATGCCCAAGGAGACATCTTTGGTTGATTTGGATTTCCAGGATTTAACGACCTGCGGCAAAAACGCTGCCGTGGTCAACATGCCGGCGACGAGGCCTAGGAGGGTTATTGGATCGGTCATATTTTTAATGTAGCCGAGATTCTTTGCGATGTCCTCCCCGGCCACTTGAATTAATGCGTCGTCAGAGTGATCGTGGCGTAAAAGTTTGAAATTTTGATACTCCGGATTGTTATGGAACTCGTGGAAGGTGTCTTTGGACGGCCATAAATTAATGGACATTCTATAAGTGTATACGTAAACTTCAACATCTACTTATAAGGGAGGTTGAAATGGCAGAACGAATAACTTTCTTCGAATTTAAGGATGCACTTGATCAACGCACCATGTCGGTAAATAAAGTGGGTGAATATGTTCATATCGATCCCGCATCTCCGATCCCTAAATTGATTTTTAGAGGGGACGCCCTACGGGATAAACCCGCACCCGATTATGATGTAGACCGCGAAGTTTATAATTTTACGCGAGAAAAAAGGAGTGCCGCACGCGCTAGCGCTGCGCCCTCTTCGGGAGGCATAAAATCCATCGTTGCGGAGGGTGATTCCTGGTTTAATTTGCCGGAATTTCTAATGCCTGACGCAATTGCAGACTGCATTTTGGACAACGGCAATTTTGACATCGATAACATTGCCTATTGGGGTTACACACTTGCGGAAATCCTTGAAGAGCGAGAACACATCACAGTTATGCGAGATAATACGCCGGATATTTTTATGCTGAGCGCCGGCGGCAACGATCTCCAGGAGGGGCTCGCGGAAAAAGGTTATATACATCAGTACGATTCCGGCCGAGATCCCGATGACTATCTCACCGATGAGGGAATTGCAGGTTACGCTCAAATAGCCACAGGCTATGCCGAAATTTTAACTGAAGTGACGGGAGAATTTCCGACCGTCAACGTGTTTTGTCATGGGTATGATTATCCGCGTCCGCTTCTCTATGACGGCACGTATATCGGTCAATATATGCGGGAGTTAACGGAACGACCGTTTCCGTGTTATTTCCCAAGAAACGAATTGTCCAATAGCAACCTGGTTTAATGGATGGACAATTTGACAGGTAAAAACCCTTATTGAGAAAGTTAAAAAATGATCACCTATGGATTTAAAAAGATGATGGCAGAAGCCAATGCGGTAATTGATACCGTGTCGGTTTCAGA
>CAJXJM010000368.1 GCA_913054205.1 uncultured Rhodospirillaceae bacterium | reverse complement strand
CCCAACCGGTAGATTTGCGATGTACGTTCCGTGTGTAGCAGTTGTTAGAATATGGCAAAAATCTGGGATATTTCGACCGGATTGGTCGCCTCCCTCTCCTTCCGCCATATTTCAAAAGCCCGCAATCGGGGGCATTTTGATTTATGGCGGGTAGAATGGAAAACCAGTAAATTAATGAAACATTTCGCCATGCTGATTAAGATCCAACCCCACTGCTTCTCCTTCTTCGCTTACTCGGAGACCAATAGCCTTATCAATGACAAACAATAAAATCACCGATGCAACACCGCTCCATATGACGGTCGCAGCGATACCATAGAAGATGTAATCGGGCTTTGTGGTACCTCAATTAAACATATGACCCAGCCATTTCAATATAAGTCATTGAAAACATTGATAGTCGATGCAAGGTCGAACTAGGGATTCGCTGATTAAGTGTCATGTAATCTCGGCAACTTCATCTATGTCGGGTTTTTTCGCGGCTTTTGAATTATGTTACTAAAATCGTTACTTAAAATGAATTATGAAATAAAATTTAGCCAGTATTATTTATATAACCTACTGTATTTAATAATATAATAATGATTATGTAATTTTATAATTACTTGCAACAAGTACATGTCCTCTTAATTCTCGTAGGATCAAGTCCGGTGTGACGGAGAAGGATCAGCCAAGCTTTTTCTTGAGTAACTCATTGACCATTTGCGGGTTGGCTTTGCCTTGGCTGGCTTTCATCATTTGGCCGACGAACCAGCCGGCGACTTTGGTATTGCCGTCGCGATATTGCTGGGCTTGATCTGGGTTATCGGCAATCAGCTGGTCGATCATGGTTTCAATTTCGCCGGTGTCGGTGATTTGTTTGAGGCCCTTGTCCGCGACGATTTGCGCAGGATCGTCGCCGTCACGCACCATCTTTTCGAAGACATCCTTAGCGATGCGGCCGGAGATTGTATCGTCGGCAATCAGAGCAACAAGTTTGCCGAGGTTCTCCGATGAAACCGGACTTTCCGAAATGCTCAAGCCGTCTTTGTTGAGCACGGCAAAAAGCTCATGGATCACCCAATTGGCGGCGAGTTTTGGATCGCTCGCCTCGGCCATTGCTTCGAAATAATCTGCAGTGTCTTTATCCGCCACCAAAGTCGCGGCATCATCGACGGCGACGCCAAAATGATCGATAAAGCGTTGCTTCTTGGCATCCGGCAATTCGGGCAGGCCCGCTTTAATCTCATCAACAAATTCTTGAGTGAGATCAATCGGTAGCAAATCAGGGTCGGGAAAATAGCGATAATCATGCGCTTCCTCTTTCGACCGCATCGAGCGGGTTTCATCTTTGTTGGCATCGTAAAGCCGGGTTTCCTGCACAACTTCGCCGCCGTCTTCGTAGACATCAATTTGGCGCTGAGCTTCGTGCTCAATCGCCGCCATGACAAAACGAACCGAGTTGATGTTTTTAATCTCGGCGCGGGTGCGAAGCTCGGTTTCACCAACCGGGCGCACAGAAACATTGGCATCGCAGCGCAGCGACCCCTGCTCCATATTGCCATCGCAGGTGCCGAGATAACGCAGAATGGCGCGTAGTTTTCGAATGTAAGCGCCAGCTTCTTCGGGGCTGCGCAAATCGGGTTTGGAGACAATTTCCATCAACGCCACGCCTGAGCGGTTGAGATCGATGAAGGTGCGCTTGGGGTCCTGGTCGTGCAACGACTTGCCGGCATCCTGTTCCATATGCAGGCGCTCAACACCGATATCACGCGGTCCCTCCGGCATATCGAGCGTGATGATGCCTTCGCCAACGATCGGCTCCAGGAATTGTGATATCTGATAGCCCTGCGGCAAATCTGGATAGAAATAGTTTTTGCGCTCAAACACCGAATGGAGATTAATCTGAGCGTTAATCCCAAGACCCGTCCGAACGGCTTGTTCGATACAGATTTTGTTGATCACCGGCAGCATGCCCGGCATCGCCGCATCAACGAGCGAGACTTGGCTGTTGGGTTCGGCGCCAAATTCGGTCGCAGCGCCTGAGAACAATTTGGCCTTTGAGGTGATTTGGGCGTGAACTTCGAGGCCGATCACGACCTCCCATTCGCCGGTTTCGCCTTCGATTAAATACGTCATTTGATGATCTCCCCGTCAGCGCTGCGCTCTTCCGTTTTATTTTCCCGCTCCTCGGGAGGGGCCAAATAGGAAGGTTGGGCCTTGAAGTCAGCTGCCTCTTCCAGCACACCGCCGACCCGGAAAAGCGTTTCCTCATCAAACGGCTTGGTAATGAGATGAAGCCCGAGCGGCAATCCTTCTTTGGAAAGGCCTCCCGGGATCGAAATCGCCGGCAGTCCGGCCAAACTCGCCGGCACGGTAAAGACATCGTTCAAATACATCTGCACCGGGTCGTCCATTTTTTCGCCAATCGCAAAAGCGGCAGACGGTGCGGTGGGTGTCAGCATTACATCGACGCTCTCAAAAGCTTTTTGGAATTCTTGCAGGATGAGGGTCCGAAGCTTCATCGCTTTGACGTAATAGGCATCGTAATAGCCGGCGCTCAGCACGTAGGTGCCGATCATAATGCGGCGGCGCACTTCTGCGCCAAAACCTGCACCGCGGGTGTTTTCATACATCTCGTCCAAGCTGTCGCCCGGCACTCGAAGGCCATACCGCACGCCGTCATAGCGCGCGAGGTTCGAAGACGCTTCCGCAGGCGCGACAATATAATAAGTCGGCAACGCGTATTTGGTATGCGGCAGAGAAATCTCAACCGGTTCTGCCCCCGCCGCCTTCAGCCACTCAATACCTTGGCTCCACAGCGTTTCAATTTCGCCCGGCATACCATCCAAGCGATACTCGGCAGGGATACCAACACGCAAGCCTTTAATGTCGCCGGTGAGGGCTGCTTCAAAATTCGGGATCGGCTGATCGACGCTTGTTGAATCTTTTTTATCATAACTCACCATGCTTTGCAGCATGATCGCCGCATCCTGCACCGAGCGCGTCATTGGGCCGGCCTGATCAAGCGAGGAGGCAAAGGCCACCATGCCCCAGCGGGAACAGCGCCCATAGGTCGGCTTCATGCCGACAATGCCGGTGAAGGATGCAGGCTGCCTGATCGAACCGCCGGTATCTGAGCCTGTCGCAGCAATCGCCAAATGGCCAGAAACCGCTGTCGCTGAGCCGCCGGATGAGCCGCCCGGCACGCGGGTCTTACCGTCATCAA
>CAJXJM010000367.1 GCA_913054205.1 uncultured Rhodospirillaceae bacterium | reverse complement strand
CCTATCCGGAGCGTTTTGTGGTTTATTCAACGCCGTTTGATTTCGAGGCCGAGCGCGGATGCTGCTATCGGAATTATTACGCCGATCCTGATGAATGGTGCAATTTGTTTAAAGTTGCGGGGGATGGACCGCCGGGTTTATGGCGCGCCGTGTTCCCTACTGATACGGCTCAATCCGATGACGAAGTTATGAGCGATGAGGCTGTACAGGCGCGGATGCAGAAGTTTTTCCCGAAGGATGGCGACTACGATATTGTCCACCGCAATGTATATGTCATTAATCAGAGAGTAGCGTCGGCGTTTAGATTGGGCCGTATTTTACTGGCTGGCGATTCCGCGCATCTCAACAACTCGATCGGCGGCATGGGTCTTAATGGCGGCATTCACGATGCCATGAACGCAACTGAAAAACTGGTCAAAGTGTGGCGCGGTGAGGCTGATGACAGCGCCCTAGATGTCTATGATATCCAGCGCCGGACAACGACGCATGAATTTACCCAAGCGCAGACCATTGCCAACAAAAAGCGGCTTGAGACCAAAGAGCCAGAAGCCCGCGCCAAAAACCTGCAGGAATTGCGCGACATCTCTGCCGACCCCGAGCGCGCCAAACAATTTTTGATGGGCTCATCGATGTTGTCAGCCGTCCGCCGCGCCGCTACCTTGGGCCTAGATTAATTAAAGGTAGCTTGATGGGTGATTTAGACGTCTACGAAAAACAGAACTTCGGCAATCTGAGCGGCATCGGCGAGCGCCCTGCCCTGCTGATCGTCGACTTTGTCAATGGCTTTGCTGATCCCGAACAATTCGGCGGCGGCAATATTCAAGATGCCATCGATAAAACCGTCGATCTATTGGCTTTTGCGCGCGCTCAAAATCTACCGATCGCTTCGACCCGCGTTGTCTATGCTGATGATGGCTCAGACAATGGCGTTTTTTGCATTAAAGCGCCAGGCCTCAAAGGCCTCACCGAAAATGCTCCGGCCAGTCAAATTATCGACGCGCTCGCTCCCATTGACGGTGAGTATGTTGTTCGCAAAACTCAGCCATCCGGCTTTTTTGGCACCAATCTGGCAGCGTGGTATATCAGCAAAGGCGTGGATACTGTTCTGGTGACGGGCTGCACAACATCAGGCTGTGTGCGGGCATCGGTAATTGATGCGTTGAGATACACTTTCAAAACCGTTGTTGTCACCGATTGCGTCGGCGACCGTGCCATCGGCCCGCATGAGGCCAACCTCTTCGATATGGGCCAGAAATATGCTGATCTGTTGCGCGCCGATGAGGTCATGGCAGAAATTTCAAGCCATTGATTTCATTGACTAAATAATTAAGTGACAGTCACTTTTTTTACATCAATTCACAACTTCCTTGATTAAGTGACTGTCACTTAATTAACTATTTCAGCAACACTCCGAAATTGTCAAAATGATCTTCTATTCCTGCGGCGCGTAAAGTGGCCCAGAACGTTGCCTGATTGCTGGTGATCACGGGCTTGCCCAACACCTGCTCAAGTTCTGTAATGAGATTGAGAGTCGGAAAATCTGTGCAGGAAATCAGGACCGCCTCGGCGTCTTGGTGATCAACAGACAATACATGCTGTTTAATCTGCTCAGCAGGGGTTCGAGCAATCTGAATATATTCTTCCGGCCCACCCGCACCAATGCCGAGCCCGGCGATCTGTAACGTCTCGACACCATTATCGGCCAAAAAGGCAACCTCATGTTCGTTGAGCGCATCGTGGTAAGGCGTTGCTATGGAGATTTTGCGCAGGTTCAGAGCCTGCAATGCCGCCACAATCGAGGCGGCTGTCGTCACCGAAGGCACACCTGATACATCACTCATGAAATCGGTTAGCTGGTCAAGCGGCTGCACCATCGAGCCCGCGGTACAGCCATAGGCAATGACGCTGAGCCCTGCTTGCGCCAAATCTGACGTCGATTTTTCAATATCTGTAAAAAGCGCCTTTTTGCCTGCATCGCTGGTTGTATCAGCATGAAGTGGCATACGGGTGACATGAAAAGTAACGCCCTCTGGCAACATTGTGTGCCATTCGGCTTCATTGACCGTGTTGGTTGGCGGGACAATCAGCCCAAGCTTGGCCCGTGTGCCGTAGCTCGTTTCTGCTGAAAAGGCGTTCGGCACTATTTTGCCGCGGCCTCTGGAAGTCTGGCGGTTTCTGGAAATAAGCCCGCTTTCATAATTTGGCCCGGCAAAGGCGCCTCGAAAAAACTCTCTGTCCAATTGGCGACTTCGACGAGTGCTTCGATATCAACGCCGGTCTCAATGCCCATATTGCGCAGCATAAAACAAAGATCTTCGGTGGCGATATTGCCAGTTGCCTTAGGAGCAAACGGGCAGCCGCCAAGACCGCCAACCGACGAATCCAAAAACTGAACACCTTCCATCGCTGCCGCTGCCGCATTGGCAAAGCCTGTGTTCCGTGTGTTGTGGAGGTGGAAGCCAAGTCCAATGTCCGATCCGACGGCATCTCGCACGAGGCCGTAAATTTCCGTCACTTGGGTTGGCACGCCCGCGCCAATGGTGTCGGCCATGCCAATTTCAACGCAGCCGCCATCCGCCAATTGTTTGGCGATAGAGGCAACCCGGCTTACTTCAACTTTCCCCTCAAACGGACAGCCAAAGGCGGCGGCCACAGTCGCCGAGAGTTTTAAGTTTGCTTGAGTGACTTTATCGGCAATTTCTGAAAAACCTGCCAAAGTGTCGTCAATACTGGCCCCTTGATTGCGTTGATTGAACGTCTCGCTGGCCACCACAACGTAGCGTACTTCATCGACGCCGGCCTCAATCGCCCGTTCAGCACCGCGTGCATTGAGAGCGAGCCCGGCAAAAACCACGCCTTTCGGTCGTTTGATTTTTGCCATAACGGTTTCTGCGTCCGCCATTTGCGGCACGCGTTTTGGATTAACAAAACTCACAGCTTCGATGCGAGAAACGCCGGTTGCGGACAAACGATCAATAAGCTCAATGCGTTCATCGACACTCCATATCCGAGGCTCACTTTGCAGACCATCGCGTGGGCCAACCTCGCAAATTTCAATTTTAGATGATGCCATCTTTTTCAAGCTCCGCTAACTCATCGGTGCCAATACCAAGAAGGCCATTATAGACTTCTTCGTTGTGACTACCAGGGGTCGGCGATCCAAGCCAGCCGATATCGCCTTCGGTTTCGCTAAAAATCGGCACAATTCCCGGCACCGCAATTT
>CAJXJM010000366.1 GCA_913054205.1 uncultured Rhodospirillaceae bacterium | reverse complement strand
CAGGTGATTCTTCTTCATTGGCAAAGATCACTGGAATCTCAAGAACGATTTTCGTGTTTTCGTTAAAGCGCAAAAAGTCGACATGCAACGGACGATCCGTGACGGGATCGAGTTGCAAATCACGAGCAAGCACTTGATGTTTGTTGCCCGCAACGTCAACGGCGAAAACATGCGTAAAAAATCCGGAGTTGTTGATAAGCCGGGTCAGTTCTTTTCCATCTACGGAAATCATAACTGCGTCCTGCTTATCACCATAAATAACCGCTGGGACTTTGCCCTCCCGACGTGTTGCTCGAGCCGCCCCCTTGCCTGCTCGATCACGCGTCTCTGCGGCGATATCAATAGCTTCAGCCATTGTCTTACTCCTAAAATTAATGCGTTAAGACGCCGATAAAGTACCTTGGCCTCCAGGGGTGCCAAGCGAACTGAATAGGCGCACTAATTTAACGCTAGAAAGGCGAGGGTGTATAGCTTTACAGGCAGACTGTCAACACCAGCTGAGCAATGAAAAGAGGCGGTGTTTAGCCCAATTCAAATAAGCTTGAGACCGAGTTTTCATCGCTGATCCGGCGCATTGCTTCTGCGATCAATGGCGCGATGGTAATTTGCTCAATATTATGAGCCACACGCATCGCTTCGGTAGCCATAATACTGTCCGTCGCAACCAACGATTCCAAGGGAGAAGACGATATACGGGCAACCGCGCCGCCGGATAAAACGCCATGGGTGATGTAGGCAGAAACCGATTTCGCCCCATGATCCATAAGAGCAACGGCGCCATTACACAACGTGCCACCAGAATCGACAATATCGTCGATAAGGATGCAGCGACGATCTTTAACATCACCGATGATATTCATGACTTCAGACTCGCCCGCCCGTTCGCGGCGTTTGTCGATGATTGCAAGATCCGTATTCAGGCCCTTCGCGAAGGCCCGAGCCCGGATAACACCGCCAACATCCGGCGAAACCATCATCAAATCATCGCCATTATATTTTTCATTAATATCTTTGATGAAAACCGGTGCAGCATAGAGATTATCCAGCGGAATATCGAAAAAGCCTTGGATTTGCCCGGCATGAAGATCAAGCGTCAGAACGCGATCAGCACCGGCTTCCGTAATCAGATTTGCCACCAATTTGGCGGAAATCGGGGTTCTTGGCCCGGATTTGCGGTCTTGGCGCGCATAGCCAAAATAGGGCAGCACTGCCGTTATGCGCCGGGCTGAGCCGCGCTTTAGCGCATCCATCGTCACCAGTAACTCCATCAAATTATCATTTGCCGGATAGGAAGTGGACTGAATGACAAAGACATCTTCGCCGCGAACGTTCTCGTTGATTTCAACAAAAACCTCCATATCGGAGAAGCGGCGAATGCTCGCGCTGGTCAAAGGCAGATTGAGATAGGCAGAGATCGCTTCTGCGATCGGACGATTACTATTGCAGCTTAGGACTTTCATCCTGGCAGGACCCCCTTAAAAGAAACTGGGCGGATAACTGACTGGAAACCCCATATGAAATCCAAAATTATTAGGCATTCCCATTCCAGCCGGAACCATGATTTTATTATCAGTGAGTCCGGTTCATGTAAACGGAATAGAGTCATCATTTGAGGATTCTTTTATCCAGGCGGAACGATCAGACGTGGCTTGCTCTTCCGCGGCGAAAGATTTTGCTCAACAATATCAATAATGCCAATGCTGGCACCTTGCGCAATCACATGAGCAGCATCCCCCCAACGCCCACTTAAGGTGCCAACCGGTACCTTATTGTTTTGGGTGACTTTTCCAAGTTCCTTGCCTTCTTTTGTTGCCACCAACCAGGTAATAGCGACATCGTTGGCACCATTAAATGGCGGGCTGACATTGACAAATCCTTTCACCAAAATGGTTGAGTTGGGACGCTCAGAAACGAGTTCAGCGCCGGCAATATCGAGGAATCGGCGCAGATTGCGATAGAGCGAATTTTTACCATCACCCGGGGCTCCAATGATTTCCGCCAGGAAAATTTTCGGCTTTTTGGACAAATTAGCCGAATCACCTACCGATTGAGAGGCAACCAGGGCCGATTTCGATCCAGATTGTTGTGCATTTTCATTAACCGAAGGCGGTAACTTTAACTCTCCTCTGGCAAGTCGTTGCTGGGCATATAATAGCCGCACAACTTCTTTCCCGGTATCAACGCTTAGATCGGCGAGCAAGTCTTTGTCTAGAAACAGCCAGCCTGCCCGATCACCGGAAAGCCGCTGATCAAAGGCATCAAGTTTATTGCCTTTAGAATCCGCAAGCGTCCAAATAATCTCGATCTCTTCCGGATCAAAAACGGATGGATAGAAAATTTTAAGCTGGCCCTTCAAAATGTAGCGCGGGCGGAAATTAACCGCAGCACTCGCCGGAACATTCTCTGCCCAAAGCGATTTAATCATGTTTTCTTTTAAAGGCTTGGAAAGAGATTCCGGCAAAGAAGGATCAATTTCAACGCGGATCGCCCCGCCGCCGGCAAGGGCCAAAAGCGGGTTGCCCACGGCACTGCCTTGATGGGCGAAGGGTTTCGGTAATATGCCACAAGCTGCAAGCAGACCCGCGCAACACAAAACCACAATAATCCGGATAGATTTACACCACACAGGTCACCAACATAACTGCCAGGCAAAAGAACAATAAAATTACGATATGCGGCATTTAACCACCTTTGCCAAAATCTAACGATCCCACTGTTTACGGCGCCAGCGCAATTACAGAAATTTCTCGACCGTAATCTTCTGCGCCCTGCAAAACGGATCGTCGATAACTATAGAATAAGTTTTCATCGGTGCAGGTATCATACCCGGTCCGATGGATTTCCGCGATACCGGCGTCTTTCAATCTGGCCTCAATATAACCCGCCAAATCAAACATGTGATGCCCGTCTCTTAAGGACGGCGTGAAAAATTCAGAGTTCATCTCTCTGGCCTCTACAAACCTTTCATAGAATTCCGGCCCAACTTCGTAAGATTGTTGCCCAATGCATGGACCAATCGCTGGTTTAATATTGACTAAGGACGCGCCCAAATTGATCATGCAGCCCATCGTAGCCTCTAAAATACCAGTAAGTGCACCTTTCCAGCCGGCATGGGCCGCGCCAATTACACCGGCGTGCTCATCTGCAAACAAAAACGGCGCGCAGTCTGCTGTCAGAATACCAAGCGCAATGCCACGCGTGCTGTTCGCCAAGCCAACCACCAC
>CAJXJM010000365.1 GCA_913054205.1 uncultured Rhodospirillaceae bacterium | reverse complement strand
GTGACACTTTAAGAAGAAATAGACCTTAGTAATAATATCAAATAATGGGCGTTCTTCAGTCAAATCAAATTAAGCCCGTATTTGGTTTTATTACCTGACGTTTTTTATTTTGAATATCCCCTCTGATCTTACGCTCTTGGGCCTGTTTAACTCTGAGCTTTTGCTGATCTTTTTGAACTGATGCTTGATCCAATCTTTTTTTTGCCATGTCCACCATCGGGTCAGATGATTCATCGGCAAATTCTTTATATCTCATAATTTAATTCCTTAATATTTGACCGCTTTCTTCTGCATTAGCGGCCTAACTATATTTATCTATTTCAGAATATTTGGCTTCATTTAGGAATTAAATGAATATTTTTTGACTGTTGATTTTTCCAGATAAATAAAAGGACACAAAGAATTACCAGAACAAATTAGCGTTGTGGTATAATAGGTTTAATGACTATGGCAGTAACAAGAATTGAAGAAGGCAAATCATCGGGTGTTAAATTTAACAACAGGCAACACTTAACCTACGATGAAGTGAAGTTTTGGACAGATTATATTAATGATCTACAACCCGACCTTTGGATTACCTTCAGCAATTACCAAAACATATCCTTTGATAAGGCGATGAAGCCCGGTGGATAGTGAACACATACAGCCCCAAGAACGCGTATATCTCAACTATACGCAAGCCGAATTAGACAACCAGTATGATCAACGGGTGTTGGTGCCGGATATCAGCGGCTACATCCAACGTTGGACGGATGGCACCCTAGCGGCCAAGCGCGATTTACCCTGCATTGAGGATATTTCCTACGCGGACCATAAAGATCAAACCCTCGATCTTTATGGTGACACTACCAAAGCTGCGCCGCTGTTGGTGTATCTTCATGGCGGCGCTTGGAAAGCACTGACAAAAGCTGAGTCTGGATATGGCGCGCCGGCGTTTGTTAAAAAAGGCATTGCGTTTGCGGCTTTAAATTTCAGCACCATTCCGAATGCGACGATAGACGAAATGGTCGGCCAGGTCCGGCAGGCCATCGCGTTTTTGTATTCCGAGAGCGAGCGGTTTAATTTTGATCGAGACCAAATCCACCTTGTGGGGCATTCCTCCGGGGCGCATATGGCATCGATGATTGCGGTGACGGATTGGTCCCAGGAATTTGATCTCCCGGCGGATGTGATCAAAAGCCTCATAGCGGTAAGCGGCGGTTATGATTTAGAACCGCAGCGGCTGAGTGCTCGGAATGATTATCTAAAGCTCGATCCGGAAGCCGCTTTTCGAAATACGCCGAACCATCATGTTGCTCATTTTCAGGGCTCCGCGATTATTGCCTGGGGAGAGGGCGAGCACGACGAGTATGCGCGCCAAGGCCAAGCCCTTCAGACAGCATTTGAGCAAAACGGCAATTCAAGTGTCGCCATGCCGACAAAGGATAGAAATCACTTCGACATGGCGAGTGAGTTTGCTGATCCAGACAGTCCACTTTTTGCTGCCGCTATTTCTCAAATTTTCCCGTAAGCACTGCTTTTTCAATTGTCATAAAGTGCAAATTAAAGCCGATGATCGCCGCCGATAAATCCGGCGTGACCGGAAGCTCGTCCGTATTAACTGCATGCAGCGAGAAAATATAGCGGTGAGGACCATGGCCTTCCGGTGGGCAGGGACCGCCATAACCCGGCGCCGGAAAATCATTTCGCGTTTCAATCGCACCTGCCGGCAATCCATTTTGAGAAGCGTCTAGCGACAATTCCCGAATATCTTTTGGGATATTGATCACCACCCAATGCCAAAACCCGCTGCCCGTCGGCGCATCCGGATCATACATTGTAAGCGCGAAGCTTTCGGTGCCGTCTGGCGGGTCGGTCCAGGCGAGGTGAGGGGATTGATTGCCGCCGGCACACCCAAAGCCATATTCCTCGGCAAGTATATGGTCCATTGCGAGGTTATCGCCTTCGTTGAAGCTGTTACTCGTAAGTTTGAAATCTGACATAAACGCCTCCCTTTTTTACCATCTTAGAGCAAAACAGGTGCTCGGAAAACTATCATTTTTTTGCATTGCTAAATTATAACCATTTGAAATATAACAACTAAATATAAAATACATACTATGTTACACCTGTTCACATCCTGGTCTCAGCACATTTATTCTCCTGTTACATGCGTTTGGGAAGATGTAGATCTCGAAATGGAGAATTCGGATGGGACAATTGGTTTATGCAACGATTTTAGGAGCTTTGGTTTTACCATTGAGCCTTTCGATTGCGCCCGTTTTTGCCGATGATTCTCCTTTGAGCGTTAACGGTAAAATCTCCAATATGAAAAATAGCCAAATTTTGTTTGTTATCGATCCGCCTGCGAATTTCAAAGTTGACGCTGCAAAATTAGGCTATCGGATGGGCAGTGTATTCGAGCTAAAAGATTTAGCGCTAAAAGCGATTAAGGTAATCGTTCCTGCTGGCTACTCGATGGATGCCGCAATTTCAGAACTTGAGAAGCATTTTCCCGACATCATGGTCGGTGAAAATGAAGTTTAATTCCCCCCCCCTTGGAACACACTCATTTATTTGATTTGAATGTAAAACTGAAAAAGCCCGCCGGTTTATCCGACGGGCTTCTTTTTAAAGGTTTTTTGACTCGCTATTGGATGCTTGCAAGAATTCTTTTTAATTTTGCTGTACCCAAATATTGCCGATTGCCATCGCCGTGAACAACTTTTCCGTTTTTATCAAAGATGAAACTTGCCGGCACATACACCAGCGGTGAGAAGTCTTTTTCGATTTTCGGGCTAGCACGAATTACGCGAATTGCAGGATGAAAAGTACGAACCATGCTGCGGAGATTAGCGTCCGACGTTGAGCCGTATCGGCCTTCGGTCCAATTGACAGCAACAATATTGATCTTATTCGTTCCGCCATTCGTTAAAAACTTACTGAGTTGCACGAACTCAGCACGGCAAGTGGTTCACCAACTGGCAAAAAATGTTACCAGAATGGGTTTTCCGTCGAAGGTTTCTTGGCCGACTTTTTTGCCGAGTACGGGCTGGGCCGCCAACAAGCCGGCTTTGACACTCTCGGTAAGGCTGAGGCCAGGTCCGGCCTGCGCTGCTTGTCCTGCAATAAACACAAATGCGCTGAAAATGCTTAAAACAAATAATTTTGATAATTTCATTAGTTTGTCACCTGATTAATTCACGAATCCTGAAAGTATTCATACAATAAATAAACACCAATATCAGC
>CAJXJM010000364.1 GCA_913054205.1 uncultured Rhodospirillaceae bacterium | reverse complement strand
CAGATCGACCTGCCAGCAAAGTTTGCCGAATGTTCGAACCGCTGCCGCAATTGCTCAAAAATGTTAGAGTTAGCGCTGAAGTGGATTGGGAAACGGCTAGCGTTAAAAAGGCAATTGCTGCGGGCGAAGCTAAACTGCAAGATACCGGGCGCATATTAATTCGAAAGTCTGGAACGGAGCCTCTGGTTCGGGTGATGGCTGAAGGTGAAGATGCGGCTCTGATCAGTCATATCGTTGATGATATCGCCGGCGAGATCGAACGCGCCGCGGCGCAATAATAGTAAGTTTGGTGGCACCCCCGCCCTAACCCTCCCCCCTCAAGGGGGAGGGGATATGTTAAACAATCAGTTGCTCCTTATTTTTCCTCCCCCCTTGAGGGGGAGGATCAAGGAGGGGGGCTCATTTTGGGAGAAACATGTGAAAGGTCGCGTTTTAATTGTCGCGGGATCAGATTCCGGCGGCGGGGCAGGCATCCAGGCTGACATCAAAGCAGTCACAGCCCTTGAAGGTTTCGCAATGACGGCGATTACCGCACTGACAGCTCAAAACACGCAAGGCGTATTTGGCATTCATGAAGTGCCTGCATCCTTTGTCGCCGAGCAAATGAAAGTGGTGTTAGGCGATCTTGGTGCTGATTGCATTAAAATCGGAATGCTCCATAGTTCGGAAATTATCCGAGTTGTCTGCGACACGCTCTCCCAAGAAGCGCCGGAAGTTCCTGTCGTCGTTGATCCTGTGATGGTGGCCAAAGGTGGCGCGTCATTGCTGGCAGATGATGCAATGGATGCCCTTAAAAGCTTGATGGTGCCGAGGGCGGCGATCTTGACGCCGAATATCCCCGAAGCCGAAGCTCTTGCAGGCCTGAAAGCACCAAGAATTGAGGAGGCAGAAGACCTTGCCCGCGCTTTATCAACAATGGGACCGCAAGCCGTTCTGTTGAAAGGCGGTCACCGTCAGGGAGATGAAGTGATGGACCTGCTGATGGAGCGCGGAAATGTTACTGATATTTATTCAAGTCCGCGCATCAACACACGTCATACCCACGGCACTGGTTGCACGCTGGCATCGGCGATAGCGACCGGTATCGCTCAAGGCCTATCTTTGCGAGAATCCGTCGCCCGTGCCCGAAACTATGTTGTCGAGGCCATTCGCTCGGCACCTGGTTTCGGCAAAGGACACGGTCCGCTCAATCATGCACATACGGTAGATGAGTTTTAATAACTCATTGTATCCCGACAATATTGCTGTTGACCTTGTTCGCGAGAATGGGGACCCTAAGGCATGGAAAAAGCGACGCTTGACGAACTCAAATCTGCCCAGGAAATTGTCTATCGGCATTTAAAGCCGACGCCGGAGATCACGTGGCCCTTATTGTCGGCGCGCTGCGGCGTTGAAGTTTGGGTGAAACACGAAAACCATACACCGATCGGCGCCTTTAAAGTACGCGGCGGGCTAACCTATCTCGATTATCTGAGCCGTGAGCAGCCAGACGTCAAAGGCATCATCTCAGCGACCCGCGGCAATCATGGTCAAAGCCTCGCCTTTGCGGCTGCGCGGTATGGCATATCAGCAACGATTTTGATCCCGTTCGGCAACAATCCGGAAAAGAACAATGCGATGCGGGCGCTGGGGGCTGACCTCATTGAGCACGGCGAAGATTTTCAAGAAGCCCGCGAACACGCCGAGGTGCTGGGCCAGGAAAAGAAACTCCATATGATCGGACCCTTTCACCCAAGACTGCTGCAAGGGGTTGGCACCTATGCGCTGGAATTCCTGACAGCTTGCCCGGAATTGGATGTGGTTTATGTGCCGATTGGTCAGGGCTCTGGTATATGCGGCATGATTTCCGCGAGAGATGCACTTGGATTGAACACTAAGATTGTTGGCGTTGTCGCTGAAAACGCTGCCAGCTATGCGTTGTCATTTGATCAGAAAAAAGCTGTTTCAACCAATTCAGCCGACACGATGGCCGATGGCTTGGCGTGTCGAATACCAGACGAAAATGCACTCGCGATTATTCTGGCGGGTGCGGAAGATGTGATCAGTGTATCAGAGGATGAAATTATGGCCGCAATGCGCTATTATTTTGTCGATACGCACAATTTGGCAGAAGGGGCCGCTGCTGCGCCCTTGGCGGGGTTGTTGAAGGAAAAAGATCAACGTGCCGGAAATAAAATTGGCCTCGTGCTGTCCGGTGGTAATGTAGACAAAATAACGTTCAAAAATGTGATGAACGGAGATTAGGCATGACTATAGAAATTCGCCCAGCCCGCGTGCCGGAAGATATGGAAACCGTCCGCGAATTGTTTGTCGAATATCAGGAATGGCTTCAGGTCGATTTGTGATTTCAGGACTTCGATGAAGAGCTGGCAAGTTTGCCGGGAAAATACGCAGAACCTCAGGGGCAAATTCTTCTCGCCTGGACTAACGGAGACGGTGAGGAAAAGCTCGCCGGTGGTGTTGCCATGCGCCCCTTAGACGAAGAAGGTATTTGCGAAATGAAGCGCCTCTATTTGCGCGATGAATTTAGAGGGTCAGGTGCTGGACGAAGGCTCACAGAAGACATACTGGCTGCAGCTCAAAAGGCCGGCTATGAGAAAATGCGCTTGGATACCGAGCAACGCCTAAAAACGGCGATTGCCATGTATCGGAAATTTGGGTTTGTCGAAATCGGTCAATACTACGATAATCCGTTGGCGCAAATGCTTTACATGGAAAAACAGCTAACCTAAGGAAGTTTTCTCTCAATGAGTACCTACAAGATTGCAACGATCCCCGGCGATGGGATTGGTAAAGAAGTCGTCCCTGAAGGCATCCGGGTGTTGGATGCGGTGGGCCGCAAACACGATATTCAATTCCAATGGGATATGTACGATTGGTCTTGCGAAACCTATAAAGAAACCGGCCAAATGATGCCGGATGATGGCATTGATCAAACGCGCGATAGTGATGCGATCTTTCTGGGCGCTGTCGGTTTTCCAGGTGTGCCCGATCATATATCTCTGTGGGGGCTTTTGATCCCTTATCGGCGTGAATATCAGCAATATGTCAATCTGCGGCCTGTGCGCCTATTCGAAGGTGTGCCGAGCCCGCTCGCGAACCGTGAACCTGGCGATATTGATTTCTATGTTGTCCGCGAAAATGTCGAAGGCGAGTATTCCGAAATTGGCGGCAAGCTCTATGGCGGCACAGATGAAGAGATTGTGACCCAGCAGTCAAACTTTACCCGCA
>CAJXJM010000363.1 GCA_913054205.1 uncultured Rhodospirillaceae bacterium | reverse complement strand
TGTTGGTAAGAGTGCTGGTGCCGATGCAAATGAGCGCTGGTTTCAGTTCGACATAAAACGAGCGGGAAAAAACGGCAACAACCTTCCCGTGGGCGTTCCTACGCATGGCGTTGGAAGCGTGCTCACTGGCTTGCTGTATGGCAAAATGCATTCAATTCAGCCTTTGATTATCCTCGGTGTAGACGTGGCTTCCAGCCTCGCCTTTCAGGGTTGCTGACGCTTCATTTAATTGGCCAATTATAACCCGTTTGCCGCCGCCTTCCAGGAATTTAATACAGGCTTCGACTTTGGGGCCCATGTCGTCTGGTGGGAATTGCCCCTCGGCGCACGGTAGGCACGCAACCCCACCGACCAAAGGTACTGACAAGGATGATGGCTACCTAACTGCCAGTGAAGTAGCTCAGCTTAATCTCAATGCAGATTGGGTGATCTTATCGGCCTGCAATACAGCTGCACCTGATGGCACACCTGGCGCCGAAGGTCTCTCTGGCCTCGCCAAGGCCTTCTTCTATGCTGGAACCCGCACATTACTCGTATCACACTGGTCAGTAGATAATGATGCGGCTAAAGCACTCACCACTAAGATGTTCGCCTTTGTTAAGGACAAGACCATTGGCAAAGCAGAGGCTCTTAAACAATCCATGCTTGCCTATATGAACACCCCAACCAAACCTCATCTAGCTCACCCCATGTTCTGGGCGCCTTTCTCCATCGTCGGGGAAGGGAAGTAGAATAGTCGCCCGGTCGAGCGCCTCATTCGGAGATTGATGCGGGAGTAGGAAACACCCGTTCAGCTAACATTTTTTTGCAATGTCGCCGATGGTTTCACGAAGCCATTTATGGCCGGGGTCATCTTCAAAGCGTTGATGCCAAGATAAATGCGTTTTAAACGCCGGCATTTTGAAAGGCATTTCTCTCAATGCCAAATTTCGTTGCGGCGCGAAGAACCGCGCGTTTCGCTCCGGCAGGCTGGCGATCAGGTCTGAGTCCGCCAACATTAAATTTACCAATAAAACGTGAGAAATTTCAACGGCGACGCGCCGCTGTTTCCCAATCTTTGCCAAGGCGTCATCAATCTGGCTACCCGACTCCTGGCTTGGGTGGACAGCGATGTGGCGGTAGGAGAGATATTCTTCGAGCGTAAAATCGCCTTTAAGAATTGGGTGACCCGCGCGCATCACGCTGACAAATTTCTCTCGGTACAAAATACTGGATTGGATATGGGGCGGTAAAACCATCGGCAGAAGACCGATCGCCATCTCACATTGCTCAGATTCCAGCAGTTGAACGCCGGGCACATTTGCCACGCTGATGACGCTGATATCAACGTCTGGTGCCTCTTGAGATATATATTGATTGAGCAGTGGCATTAAGACAAAAGCGGCATGCTCGACCATGGCGATGGTGAAGGTTCGTTTCGTTTTAGAAGGATGGAACTCAACATCACCGTTGAGGGCGCTTTCAAATTGGCTAAGTGTTTGGTGAATGTGTTGGTGAAGTTGCAGAGCTTTTGGAGTCGGCACCATTTTGCTACCGGATTTAACCAGCAATTGATCTTCGAATAATTCGCGCAGGCGTGAAAGGGCGTTGCTCATGGCGGGCTGGCTACGCCCGATGGCCACGCCCGCCTTCGTAACATGACGATGGCTGATCAAAGCATCAAAGGCGATCATGAGATTTAGGTCGATTGTATTGATATTCATGAGATGGATGATAGCTATAATAATAATCAATTTCAATTATAATGGATTAATTCCTATAATACCTTCATGAACAGAGAACATTCAGAGATTTTTAAAGAAGGAGATTAAAATGGCAAAGTTTTTAATCGCACCTCATATGCGCTTGCATGAATGGGTGGCTGAGGAAAAAGGCTATTTCGATGAAGAAGGCCTGAAATATGAGTATGTAGATCAACTCACCAAAAAGGATGCCAAAGCACATGATCTAGGCGACAAAGTTGGCGCCTATCAAACCTTCGAAAAAGGCCGCACATGTGACGTCAGTTCGGCCTGCCATTGGACGGTGAATATTGCCGCCTCCGCAGGACACGGACAAATTTATACCGATGCCTATTCAGTGTCGCCCAGCGGTATCTTTGTGCATCCGGATTCCGGCATTGAAAAACCTGAAGACTTGGCCGGTGTGCCAATTTCTGTCGGCTATCAATCGGGCAGCCACTACTCGACCATTCAAGCTTTAGAAACATATTTGAAGCCGGAAGAGATTAATTTGTCCTTCAATGACGGCTTGTTGTTTGCCCGCATGGAAAAGCTGATCGATGGCGAAGTGCCTGCCTGCAGTTTGTTTAGTGGGACGTATTACTTCTTAGATCAGTTGGGCTTTAAAAAGATTGTTGAAACAACATTTATGATGGCCGGGATGATTTCGGGAAACCCAGACCCTGAAGATGTCGCGAAATATTATCGGGCGTTGAAAAAGGCGCAGCACGATATAGATCTCAGGCCAGAACTTTATGTGCATTATTATAAAGAGGAGTTCCCGGAGCGTTTCCATCCGATGATGGATCTCAGGTATTTTGGTCCTGGCGAGCGGATCGTCTTCGATGCTTATTCTCAAGCCATGTATGATCAGTCACGTGCTTGGGTCAGTGAGCGCGATATATTCCCAGACGGCGATATTGGTGATCGTGCTTATGACGCGGCGCGGTATGCGCCAGCAGCTGAATAAATTTTGTAAATTTGGGCGCGCTCTAGCTGTAGCGCACCCACACTGTTCTAAGGTTTAGGATTTCTGACAGATCGCCAACGCGGTCTACATGGGACTCGGTGATTTCCGTACCTTTTTCGACCAGTAGAAATCCGTCTTCAGTATAAAAGTTGCAATCCACAATCATGCCCGCTTTGATTTCCATTGCCGGGATTTCCTGAGCCTGTGCTGAAGGGACCGGCTCTGGAACTTTTTCGGGCGGCGGCATGTCCATAATAACTTCGGGAATGGTCACCGAGTGATAAGAACTTGGATCTTTAGTCGCGGCTTTTTCAGTCAGCACTTTGTTGATGCGCTCTTTTATTGCTGAGGGGCCAACGTTCTTTTTTACGAAAGCATCACAATCGAGTGCCATCGCAGCACCCAATATCGCTTCGTCATCAGAGCCGGTGAGCACCATAACCGGGAGGTCAAACGCCGCGTCACACAAACCAATGCGCAGCGTTTTTAAAACTGAAGTCCGTTCATCGGCTCCATCATAATGTCGAGGATGATAAGGTCTGGATTGGCTGATG
>CAJXJM010000362.1 GCA_913054205.1 uncultured Rhodospirillaceae bacterium | reverse complement strand
TAATTGGACGTCTGTTTCCCGCAAATCTGTTCTGCCGGTTTTTGAAGAATTGAACCATATGCTGTTCTACCCAGTTCAGTATGAAGGTGAAGAAAGCTCACGTAACGTTTTCTACACAGGTGCGGCTCCGAACCAACAGGCCATTCCTGCGGTTGAGTACCTCATGAGCGAAGACGGAGGCGCGGCTAAGCGTTGGGTTCTTCTTGGTACCGACTATGTGTATCCGCGTACAACAAACAAAATCCTTCGCGCTTTCTTGCATGCCAAAGGTGTCAAAGATTCCGACATCATGGAAAACTACACACCTTTCGGTCATTCCGATTGGCAGACGATTGTTGCCAATGTTAAAAAATTCGCCTCCGCTGGTAAAAAAACCGCAGTTGTTTCCACCATCAACGGTGATGCGAACATTCCGTTCTACAAAGAACTCGGCAACCAAGGCATCAAAGCTGAAGACATTCCTGTCATTGCTTTCTCCGTTGGTGAAGAAGAACTTGCTGGCTTGGATACCAAACCTTTGGTTGGTCACTTGGCAGCATGGAACTATTTCATGAGCATTGAAACACCTGAAAACACAGCCTTCATCAAAACATGGCACGCCTTCATCAAAGACAAAAAACGCGTAACCAATGATCCAATGGAAGCACACTATATTGGCTTCAACATGTGGGTACAGGCTGTCAAACAAGCTGGCACGACCAACATCGATGCGGTTCGTCAAGCAATGTATGGCCAGAAATTCAAAAACCTGACCGGTGGGGTTGCTGTGATGAACACCAATCATCACCTTTCCAAACCCGTTGTGATTGGTGAAATCCAGGATGATGGGCAGTTCGAAACTGTTTGGAGAACCGAAGGTTTGGTTAAAGGCGATGCCTGGAGTGACTTCATTCCAGAAAGCGCAAAGTTAACCGCTGATTGGACCTACCCTTGGGTTTGCGGCAACTGCGTAAAACCAAAACATATTAACTAAAAATACTCTCTAAATACTATGGGGGCAGCACCTCACCGCTGCCCCCGTTTTATCTAAATATCCAATAAGAAAGAATTAGGCGTGGCAACCTTCAAAAAATTCATAGCGTTATGCGCGATTGTATACGGACTTGGTATCGCTCCAGCCTCAGCGGCTTCGATTGAAGACACAATCGCTTCGCTCGTAAAAGCAAACACCAAACAGAAAATTCAAGCGGTCAAAGTCATCAGCGCCTCAGGTCATGACCGGGCAGCAGATATTTTACAGGCTTTTATTGGCAGCAAACTTTATTATCAAAAATCCGACAAAAAGGTCGTCATAATCAAAAAAGCGGGATCAACTTATGTCCTGTACGATCCATTGACCGGTAAAGAAATCGGTCAGTCCAAGAAATCCAAGATCAAAAAAATTCGTGTTAATAATCGTATTCGGCGCACCATCCGAGGTGCTCTGGGCGGTTTGACATTATTAAGTAAAAACCCGCTGCAACGCATGAAAGCGGCAGAGGCTGTTTTCAAAACCGCATCGGTCAGCTCAATCCCAACACTCAAAAAAGCGCTGGAGCGGGAAACGGATGCAAAAATTAAAGCCAAGATGAAAATGGCTTTGGCGGCAACCGAACTCAAGACCTCCAAAGACCAAGCGGTTCGCCTGGCAGCTGTTAAATTACTCACCAATCATGCTGTGCCGGAAGTGCGCGCTTTATTGGGAAGCGTATCGGCGGCTGAAAAAGATGAACGTGTTAAGGAGGCCGCTGTTAAAGCATTGGGTGATATCGAGGCCAGTCTCGCCTTTTGGAACGGCGTCGGCACCATCTTTCAAGGCATCAGTCTCGGCTCGGTCTTATTGTTGGCTGCTGTCGGCCTGGCGATCACTTTCGGTGTCATGGGCGTTATCAATATGGCCCATGGTGAGTTGGTGATGATCGGCGCTTACACCACCTTCGTTGTGCAAGAAGTATTCCGAACCTATTTCCCGGAAGCATTTGGGTTCTCTATTGCTGTTGCGATCCCGGCTGCATTTCTCGTCGCCGGTGCCTTCGGCGTGGCGATTGAGCGCGGCATTATTCGTTATCTCTATGGCCGACCTTTGGAAACGCTTCTGGCGACTTGGGGTCTTAGCCTTATTCTTCAACAATTTGTCCGCACGGTTTTTGGGCCAACCAACCGCGAAGTCGGCAATCCGGAATGGATGTCTGGCGCAATCGAGATCACCGGCGGTTTGGTGCTGACCTATAACCGTATCTGGATCATTGTGTTTAGCCTTTTGGTGCTGGGATTATTGATGTTATTCCTCCGTAAAACGGCGTTCGGTATGCAGATGCGGGCGGTAACGCAAAATCGCGCCATGGCGAGTTCGATGGGTATCAAAACCGGTTACGTCGATGCACTGACATTTGGATTAGGGTCAGGTGTCGCTGGCATTGCCGGCGTGGCATTAAGCCAGATTGACAATGTCAGCCCCAATCTTGGCCAAGCCTATATCATCGATAGTTTCATGGTCGTCGTATTTGGCGGCGTGGGTAATCTATGGGGTACATTGGTGGGTGCCTTCACCCTCGGCATCGTCAATAAATTTCTTGAACCTTTTGCCGGTACAGTGCTTGCCAAAATATTGGTCCTAGTTGCGATCATTCTGTTCATCCAAAAAAGACCGCGGGGGCTATTTGCGCTCAAAGGCCGAGCGGTGGAGAACTAGGATGTCGACACCAAAATTTCAAAGACGTTCTGGCTTTTCATTTTTGCTCACCGATACCGGCGGAAAATGGCTTCTCGGTATTATTTTGGCGGCAATTATTTTGGTGCCGATCTCAAATCTTTACATCCCCGAAGAAAGTTTTTTTCATGTCCCGACCTTCATGGTCAGTTTGTTTGGAAAGTATCTGACGTTTGCCTTGTTGGCGCTCAGTGTTGATTTGATCTGGGGCTACTGCGGAATATTAAGCCTCGGTCATGGTGCGTTTTTTGCCCTCGGCGGCTATGCCATGGGCATGTATATGATGCGCCAAATTGGTGATCGCGGTGTCTACGGCAATGCAGAGTTGCCAGATTTCATGGTGTTCCTCGATTGGAAAGAATTGCCGTGGTATTGGTATGGCTTCGATAGCTTTAGTTTCGCCATGCTGATGGTGGTTCTGGTGCCGGGTATTTTGGCTTTTGTGTTTGGCTGGTTTGCATTCCGCTCAAGGGTGTCAGGTGTGTATCTCACAATTATCACCCAAGCTCTGACCTATGCAATGATGCTCGCCTTTTTCCGCAATGACATGGGCTTTGGCGGCA
>CAJXJM010000361.1 GCA_913054205.1 uncultured Rhodospirillaceae bacterium | reverse complement strand
GCCGGCATCACATCCGGCCAAAACGCCGCCCGGAAAATGAAGCTTCGGCAGGCACTGTATGCCACCTTCATTTAAGGCACGCGCGCCGTAGGAAATGCGCCGTCCACCCTCAAGTGTGGGCCGTATAGAAGGGTGGGTTTTAAAACGCTGAAACTCGTCATAGGGACTGAGATAGGGATTTTGATAATCGAGCCCAATGACAAAACCAATCGCGACCTGATTGTCTTCGAGATGGTAGAGAAACGATCCACCATAGGTATCATTATCAAGTGGCCAGCCCGCCGTGTGGAGGATCAAACCTGGTTTATGCTTTGTCGGTTCGACCTCCCATAGTTCTTTGATGCCGATGCCATAGGTTTGGGTTTGGACATCTTTCTCAAGATCAAACTTTTCTTTGAGTTGTTGTCCGAGATGACCCCGGCAGCCTTCTGAAAAGAAGGTATATTTTGCGTGAAGCTCCATGCCGGGCTGGAAATTGGGTCCGGGCGTGCTGTCTTCTGAAACGCCCATATCGCCGGTCGCAATGCCTTTGACAGATCCATCATCATTATAGAGGATTTCGCTTGCCGCAAAGCCGGGATAAATTTCGACACCGAGTGCTTCAGCTTGCTCGCCCAGCCAGCGGCAGAGATTGCCAAGGCTGATTATGTAATTGCCTTTATTGTGCATTGCCAGCGGCAGAAATAGCCCGGGTACGCTGGTTGCTCCAGTTTTGGACAAAAACATCATTTTTTCAGCGGTGACCGGTGTGTTTAGAGGGGCCCCTTTTTCTTTCCAATCAGGAATCAATTCATCTAATGCACGGGTTTCCAACACCGCACCTGACAGGATATGTGCACCAACCTCAGAGCCTTTCTCGACGATGCAGACGCTGAGTTCATGGTCTTTTTCAGACGCCAATTGCATGAGGCGAATTGCAGCCGACAATCCTGAAGGACCGGCACCGACTATTACAATGTCGACTTCCATTGAGTCGCGTTCGACGATCGCTTCGTCATTCATCTTGGTACCACCGCTGTTATAACGTTGATTTTCAAATTCTATATCATGGCAAAACGGGTTTGGGTAGAACCTGCTGCAAATCGCAGCTGAACCTCGTGTCTTTCCTCGTGTATTTTTAAGAGCGCTCTGGTACATTTGCCAGATGCAGGGGAACAATTCCATTCGAGAAGATTTGATTTGGCAGGTTGAAGCCGGGATCGATGAATGCATTGGTGAGGTGCCCATTGATCAATTTGCTGCGACTGCGGCCAAGCTGGCGGAACGGCCTCAAAAGCCCCCGTCAACTCAGGCTCAAAAGACAACACGATCGAGAACGCCTGAGGGCCTGTCACAGCGCCAAACAACTGGGTCTTCTGGACCGTCCCGGCCTCAAAGCTCAGCGCCGGAGCGCGCGATCCAATCGGCTGTTACAGCGGCAGGGGCGGCAAATTCTATCGCAGAACTAAAGGCAGCCGTTGAAGCGTTTGATGACTGCGCCTTGAAAAAAACAGCGATGAATACAGTTTTTGCAGATGGCAATCCTGAGGCTAAAATTATGTTCATTGGAGAAGCCCCTGGTGCAGACGAAGACCGCAAGGGATTGCCGTTTGTCGGCGCGAGCGGGCAGTTGCTGGATCGCATGCTGGCATCTATCGATTTGGATCGCTCCAACTATTACATTACCAATATTGTTTTTTGGCGCCCGCCCGGCAATCGCAATCCGACAACCGGTGAAATCGCCACCTGTTTGCCATTTATTGAGCGCCATATTGAATTGGTCGATCCGGACATCTTGGTATTATTGGGCGGTCCCGCTTCGAAAACCCTGCTTGCGCGTCAGGAGGGAATTACCACGCTGCGCGGTCAATGGATGGAATATTCGACACCAAAATTGCCGGCGCCGATCCAGACAATGGCGTTTTACCACCCCGCCTATTTATTGCGCTCTCCGGCCCATAAACGCGAGGCGTGGCGTGATCTCATGGAAATAAAACAAAAAATTCGATAGATTAAGGTAGGCTTCAATCAACAAACACTTAAAATGAGTTTTGCCAATTCAGTTTCCATGTCGGATAAATAACGTCTATTGCCAGAAACGGCAGATTCCCGTAGTTTAGCCAAAATTTATGAACTTGCTTAGCAGGTTTTTGTTCATCTTTTTATGTATAACTAACTCTAGAAATTTGGCTTTTGAGGGATTACATCAACTCTATGAATTTTAAGTCCCCCACATCTTATTTGCTCGGTTGTGCGGTAATGGCTGGTTTTGTGCTGTCATTAGGCGTGGGCGACGCTGTGGCGGCGCCGAAATCGCCGGCTTTTACAGAAGAAACGGGCACAGCGAAGCTATTTAAAGCCGCCAATATTGCCGGCATCGTGTCCGAATCGGATGCCAGCCGCTACCGCGTTATTTTCAAATTACAGGAAAATGGCGATTGGCGGGCCGCCGACAAAATGGTCAACAAGCTCGACAATAAAATATTGATGGGTCACATATTGGCTCAGCGCTATCTGCACCCCACCAAATATCGCTCGCGCTATAAAGAACTAAAGGCCTGGCTGGACAAATATGCGGATCATCCACAGGCGCGTCGGTTGTATAATTTGGCTTTAAAGCGGCGACCAAAGAATTGGAAAATGCCGAAAAAACCGGTGGGGTCCCTGTTTACCCAATCGGGGCATGATGGCCGCAATCTTGGTTATGCTGTTTACAATCCGCGCCGCAAACTCAATCGTGCACAACGCCAAGAGCGTCGTGGTCTGGAACGCAGAATGCGCTATTATCTGCGCAAAGGCTGGACCAAATCTTATAAAAAACTAGTGCGTAGTAAGCGCGTCAATAAACTGTTCCATCCGGTGGAACTTGATCGATCGAAAGCACGTCTGGCGCGAGGTTATTACGGTGATAACCGCGATAAATGGGCTTATGACTGGTCCAATCAGGCGGTAAAGCGATCCGGCAAGTATTTGCCTGAGGCGCATTGGACGGCGGCTTTAGCTTCCTGGAGGCTTGGAAACTTTGATACCTCTCGCAGACATTTTGAAGCGGTTTCAGTGTCAGCTTACTCATCACCTTGGTTGGTGACTGCAGGGGCATTTTGGGCAGCGCGGGCGAGTATTAAAATTCGAAAACCCGCTCTCTATAATAAGTATCTTGCATTAGCCTCCGCCTATCCACGGACGTTCTACGGTATTTTGGCGCGCCGCTTGTTAGGGCTCGAAGTTAAATACAATTGGGCGCCGCCGCCCCTAGCCAAGGATGCACTGGCTG
>CAJXJM010000360.1 GCA_913054205.1 uncultured Rhodospirillaceae bacterium | reverse complement strand
ATGCACTTCGCCATTCCGCAGTTCATGTTCCACACGACAACGGCCTACGACATAATTCGTAACGCCGGCGTTAAGATCGGCAAAAAAGAATTTTTAGGAAGTGCCGAGGATCGATAAAGCGGCCTAAATGAAGCAATTATGACTGTGATCTCCGCCATCCATATGCTTGAATATCCTCAATGTCACAAAAATTTATAGAATTAATTGATCAATCTCAACGCGTGGTTGTTTTTACCGGAGCTGGTATCAGCACAGAATCCGGTATTCCCGATTTCCGCACGCCCGGTAAAGGCATCTGGACGCAAAATCAACCAATTGAGTTCAAAGATTTCTTGAAGTCAGAAGAGGCTCGGAAAGAAACCTGGCGGCGCAAAATTCAAACAGACAAGGTACTTTCCATCGCCGAACCAAACGCCGGCCATGAAGCCATATCGCAATTGGTTCAATCGGGAAAAGTCAGCTCGGTCATCACTCAAAATATAGATGGTCTCCATCAAAAATCGGGCGTGCCAGAGGCTCAAATAATAGAGCTGCACGGCAACACGACCTATTGCGTTTGTCTGGAATGTGACACGCGGCACGAACTTCAACCCATCATGGACGCCTTTGAGCAGGATGAAACATTGCCATTGTGCCGAGAGTGCGATGGTATCGTTAAAACCGCGACAATCTCCTTTGGTCAACCGATGCCAATCGAAGAAATGGAGCGCGCCAAAAAGGCAACGCTTCAATGCGATCTGTTTATTTCAATCGGCTCTTCATTGGTGGTCTATCCGGCAGCAGGATTTCCCCAACTCGCTAAACAAAACAATGCTAAATTGGTTATCCTAAACCGCGAGCCAACTCAGTTAGACGAAGTGGCCGACCTCGTCATACATGACGAAATCGGCCCTACGTTAAAATCAATGATTGCGGTTTAAGGTGAGCCGGAAATAATCTCCATCGCTTCATCTTCATCAAAATTGCGCATAGTCGTCGTGCGAACATTTCCGGTCGCTCCCATTCCAAGAGCAAACTTTGCAGCCGCTCCACCTTCCGGAAAATCAACAATGAGGATGCGATCAAATTCACCCGTTGTGAGGTAGGTACTCACCATTGTGCCACCTAGATCGGAGATCATTTTTTGTGCGGCTTCTTTTCTTTGAGGGGCGTCTTTTATATTTTTAACACCTTGGTCAGTGAAGTTCATGAGATAAATGAATGTAGGCATTCTTTCCTCCCTGTACTGTTTACTGATTTTAATGTTTTCCGTTGTGTCAGATTCGCATAACGGAATATGCATCATACTCTTTACGGGCAGTAAGGCGAAGGTTTTCTATCCACCCATACACAAAAAGCGCCGGGGAAAATTAATCCGCCCAGCGCTTTTTTAAACCCTAATGACAAGTGTTTATGCCTTATCGATTAATCCCCGAAACTCAGAATTAACTTCAGTTGTATGATGGCGCGCGGCAACTTCTTTGCCCGCCAAAATTTCATCATAGAAGAACTGCGGCAATTCATCATCTTCTTCGGTGAAGCCAGCGTCTTTATTGAACTGCCATTCCATGGCAAGCGCTTCCCGGCCAAGTTCTTTCATAAAGCCCTCTGAAAGGTCGGTGCCATGAGCATTATTCAACGCATCGGCAATAAAGCTTTGCTGTACATTCGTTACGGAACGACCAAACAGGCAGAGACCAAGAGAATCCGCGGCGGCACAATCTTCTTGGATATCCAAGCTTGCAGCGACCAATTCTTCAGTGGTTTTATCTTTACACTGGAAGGTTGGTATATTTCCCGCCGTGTGATCTGCGCCTTGCGCCGTTACCATCATAGAAATACCGGTCACTTCGATCTCACGTGGATCGTAAGCGCTGATACTCTGCTTTTTGATCACCGGGATACGAGTGACATTGTAATGCTCGCCAACCCGAGCTGTGCCCTGAGCGTAAAGCTTACCCTTTTCACTGCCATCGCGGATTTCTTCGAAAATATTGGCCATAAAATCAAAATCACCAAAGGCACCTTCACCGGCCTCCATAAGCACGCCAATGGTTGCGCCAATTTCAATTGTATCAATGCCGAGGTCGTTGGCAACATTGTTCAGAGCTGCAACATGATCCGGATCGGTCAGCCCACAGTTACTACCGACCAGACCGAGAGTCTCATATTCAAGCGGCGACACCATCTCATTACCGTCTTTATCGGCGTAGATATTACTGCATTTGATCATACAGCCCGGCATGCAAGCGTGTGTAGTCTCGCCGCCGCGCGCCAAATTTTGCTCACGAATAAACTGACCTCCCAATTTAAGCGGGCCTTCATCAGCTTCGACAATTGTACCGGCGCTAAAATTACGTGTCGGCAGGCCACCAACTTTATTGGTGAAGTCACCGACCATCGCGGTGCCTAATTTACGGAACGCATCAATCGCAGGATCTGCATCGAGCATTTTGCCGTATTCTTTGACCGAGCCCATTAACTTTTTACGGTCATTGAATTCAGGCATTTTATGGCGATCAACAATGATGGCTTTGACTTTTTTGGACCCCATAACAGCGCCGACGCCACCTCTGGCCGCAATTCGCGTCGGGCGTTTTTCAGGATCGGTAAAGGAAATACCGGCCATCAGGCCGCCATATTCTCCGACCGGGCTGCAAATGCCGAGGCTCACTTTATCGCCGTATTTTTCGTGCAGCATATCTGCCACTTCAAAGTTGCCTTTGCCGAGATAGGGAGATGCATCTTCAAAGGTGATGTCACCTTCTTTTGGAATATGGATAACCACCCATTCTTCAGATTGGCCATTAAGTGTAAATCCAGCAATCTCCAACTGGCCAAGCGCAAAAGCGAATGTGCCACCTGAATTGGCTTCTTTAATACCGCCGGTAAGCGGGCTTTTACAGCCAACACTGAGACGATTTGCATTGGAGAAGTTGGAGCCAGCGAAGGGTCCGGCGGAAAAAATCAAAGGATTATCTGGTCCCAACGGATCAACCGTCGCGGCACCTTTTTCCAGCAGGGTTTTAGCAATGAAATGCCGACCAACCCGGACGGCATCCAAGCCATTCAGTTCTTCTGTTTCAATCGATTGGTCGCCGAGATTAATATTCAGATATTTACGCATGTCGTGTCATCCTAATGTCAAATTGTTGTTGCAAAGGCTGTGATATTTACCCGGCGATATTCAGTCGGTGCCTTTGAATTTGTTGGTTTGTATGGTCCCCCAACAGTTCGGCTTAATCAAGTCCGTTTTTTATGATTTCCCTATAATATG
>CAJXJM010000359.1 GCA_913054205.1 uncultured Rhodospirillaceae bacterium | reverse complement strand
TAGCGCCAAACGCGGCGCCTTCAGTCGGGGTAAAGATACCGGTATAAATACCACCAATCACGATGATAAAAATCAGCACCACTGTCCAAATTTCCTTGAGCGCAGCCCACCGTTCGGCGCGGGATGATTTTTCACCGGCGGGACCTGATTCCGGCGAAATTCGCACATAAATCATAATGACAATCATATAGCCGAGGGCGGCAATAAAGCCGGGTATGAAAGCCGCCAGGAACATGGTGGCGATATTGGCTTCGACCAGAACGGCATAAATTACCAAAATAACAGAAGGTGGAATTAAAATACCGAGAGTGCCACCTGCCGCCAGCGCTCCAGTCGCCAGGGCGCCTGAATAGTTAAACCGTCTAAGCTCCGGTAGCGCAACTTGCCCCATGGTGGCAGCCGTGGCGAGCGAAGATCCGCATATTGAACCAAACCCAGCACAGCCACCAATCGCCGCCATCGCGACGCCGCCGGGTCGATGACCGAGAAATACATTAGCTGCGTCGAACAGGGCTTTGCTCATCCCCGCGCGGGTTGCGAACTGCCCCATCAATAGGAAAAATGGCACGACGGACAGGTCATAGGTGGAAAAACGCCAATAAGCAGCGCTGTTAAAATAGCTCAATAAAGGTGTCCAGCCGGCGACAACCAAATAGCCGGAAATGCCGATGGTAATCATGGCGATTGCAATCGGCAACCTGAGAGCAATCAATACCAGAAGGATGCCCAGCATTAAAAAACCAAATTCTAGGCCTTCCATTAAATTTCACCCTCAAGCGGATCATGATCTTCGCTGGCGGCGTAGAAATGTTGCCAGATGGTGTAGAGGGTGACAACGACGAGGAGCGCCAAACAGGGCATAATAAAAATAAAAACGTAAGCCCGTGGAATTTGTAAAATGACAGTTTCCTCGTTGGTATGGAAAAAATCCAAACCGCCAACCCACATCCGCCATGTCAATAAGATGACAAACGCGCTGTAAATTGCGGCGCTGATTGAATCTAAAATGCCTTTGGTACGAGGCGACGAATTGTAGGTGAAAAAATCCACCAACACGTTGCCCTTTTTGAGTTGGCAATAAGGGAGGAAGGAAAACACCGCTACCGCGCAAGCCATTTCGACCAACTCGAAATCGCCCGGTACCGGTGAATTTAAGAAATATCGTCCAATCACGCTAGCCACAGTGAGAAGACCAGCGACGGTCAAACAAACGCCACCAATAATTACTAACGCACGCGCTAAACGAAATAGCACCCAGCCAATTGGATCAAGCCGGGTGCTGGTCTGTGTTTCGTCGGTCATAGGCCTAATTTTAACCGATTGTTCGTTATCAATCGAGCCTATTTTGAGTATTTATCAATCAAGGCGTTGGCTTCTGCCAACAATGCTTTACCGTTATGACCTTTCTTGGTGACGTCGGCGACCCAGGCCTGCTGAATTTTTAGCGCTGAAACTTTGATCGTTGCAATATCACCTGGCGGTAGGGAATAAAATTTATTACCCCGCTTAACAGCTTTAGCTTTGAAGATATTTTCAATTTTGTCATAAGCCTTACCGACTTTGGCAGCAATGTTCATGCCCGTATTGTTGTCGACAACTTTTTTAAGATCCGCCGGCAAACCATCATAAAATTTATTATTCATGCCCAAAAAGAAAGTTGCGGCGATCAAACCACGCGGCCCTTCGACCAATGTATGATTGGGGGCGATTTGCTGGATTTTAAAGGGAATAACAATTTCCCAAGGCAGGACTGCACCGGCAACCACGCCTTTAGATAGGGCTTGGGGCACCTTTGGCACTGGCATGAAGACTGGGGTTGCGCCAACAGACTTTAAAAGTTCGCCCATACCACGGTTGGTGGCACGCACTTTGAGACCTTTAAAATCGGCGATTGTTTTGATCGGCGACTTTACCATATGGATTTTGAACCGCGCGGCTGTGTGAAACAGCAAAGGATGAACGTCTTTATATTCTTCCATCAGGTGTTTTTCAGCAAACTCCTGAAAGGCCTGAGTTGTGGCTTCGGCGGTCGAGACCATGAAAGGCAGATCGAAAACCGACGTCAGTGGAAAGCGTCCGCCGCTATAGCCTGGCAGTGTCCAGGCAATTTCGGTGATGCCGTCCTTAATTTGATTGAAGACTTGCGGTGGACGGCCACCGAGCGACATTGAGTGATAGACTTGGGCCGAAATCCGGCCACCCGAATCCTTTTCCAAGGCTTTTTTTAGGGGCGTCAGCAAGAACACATTAACCGGCGCCTTCGGCGGAGTTTGATGGTGAATTTTTACTTTGAAATCAGCTGCTGATGCCGTGTCGACATTTACCGCAAAGGCCATAGCCATTGCGCCTGCGACAATAGTTAAAACAATTTTTTTCATTATAAGATCTCCCAATAGAAAAAGTGTTGACGATTAGGAACTGTGGCATAAACACATAAACACATCAACACAGCTACTATTCTTTTGTTAATATTCCTCAATAAACTGAAGTATTCTGAGATTAATTCGCAATAACAATAGCGTTCCTATAGCATAATATTATTTCCCCTTTCAGGTGTTCACCACCAAAAATTGGGCGCGAAGCGCACATAAAAATGGATTATTGAATGACGAGGTCAGCGATTTTTTTATCGAGCCGATCTCGGGCTGACAAAAGCGTCCCTAAATACCGCTCGGCCGCTTCGTTAACTTGACAGCAAATGTCCGCTTCTGGCTAATAGCGGACTCATTGGCACCATCTAAATAGCGTCCGCTAGACTTGGGAAGAGTTGGAACTACGTCGAAGGCTGAGTACCTCTGCACAGATGCTGGGAAAGACCCTGATATGATTGGGTGGGCGCATGGTCGGGCGAAACGTTGAGATCGGCGTGTAATTCCTGTGTAATTGTGCATAGAAACAACGGGAAACGATAGCAATCGGATGTCTGTTAGGGTCGGTAGAAAATTATGTAAATAATTGTTTTATATGGATAATTTACCAATATAGATCAATCGAGAATAGCATGAGCGAGTAATCATAATCCACGTGTCGGGGGTTCGAGTCCCTCCTCCGCTACCATTTTTATTCATATTTATCAGTTATTTAACAAGAATAAGGCTAGTTATACCGCCAAGTATATTTGAATGAGTACCCATTGAGTACCCAATAGAATTGGCTGTTTGCTGCCGATTGTGTGTCACCTTTTCCGATGATGTGAATATGCTCCCTTGCGGAGAGAGTGGTGAATTGACTTGGGGAGTCGATTTTGAATATCTCGATTTA
>CAJXJM010000358.1 GCA_913054205.1 uncultured Rhodospirillaceae bacterium | reverse complement strand
CCCGGTATTTTTTATCGTCACCTTTGCCAGTTTCATGATGCTCAATCTTCTGCCGGGCGATTTGGTTGATGCCATCTTGATGGATGAGGAATCGGCGCCGCCGACAGAAGCAGACCGCCAAGCGCTCGCCAAAGAACTTAATCTCGATAAACCTGTCATCATCCGCTACGCCTTATGGCTCGGCAATATGCTTACCGGTGATCTTGGGCGTTCTTATGTGACCACGCAGCCCGTCACCGAGGCGCTTGCCCAGCGCATTCCTGTTTCTGTTGAGTTAATGATCATGGCGCAGATATTGGCGGTAATGCTGTCGGTTCCGCTCGGCGTTTTTTCCGGCTATAAGGCCAATAGTCCGACAGATCAACTGATTTCGGCAAGCGCCTTTGGCCTGCTCGCGATCCCGGTATTTGTCGCCGGCACCATGCTTATCTGGATTTTCGCCATATTGCTTGGCTGGCTACCATCTTCCGGCCACACGCCCATGGAGGAAGATTTTTGGAAAAATATTACAGGATTTATCCTACCTGCCTTCACCATTGCGATGGTTGAAGTCCCTGTCTTGATGCGGGTCCTTAGAACGGACATCATCACCACTCTGCAAGAAGACTATATTGCCCTCGCCAAATCCAAGGGCATGACGACGTCTTATATCTTGTTTCATCATGCCTTGCGGCCGTCTTCGTTCTCCTATGTAACCTTGCTTGGTCTGCAACTCGGTAATTTGATCACCGGCACCATTGTTGTCGAAACCTTGTTCAGTATTCCAGGTGTCGGCCAATTGCTGATTAACTCTGTCGATAACCGGGATGAGATTATGGTGCAAGGCGTCATCACTTTCGTCGCGCTGGTCTATGTTGGCGCTAATTTAGCAGTTGATCTCATGTACGCGGTACTTGATCCCCGCGTTGTGCAACGGCGATAGGAGAGAGAGATGGCTGCCAACGCTCAAACCTTCCGCTTGCTCCGTATTTTCCATTTCTTCGGCAGTAAAAACACGTCCGAAACAAGTGACCGCGTCAGGAAAGAACGCCGCCTTGGTTGGGTTTTCTGGCTGGCTTTGGCCTGGATCGTCCTCTGCTTGAGCGCAACAATCTCAACAAACTTTATTACCTACCCCGATCCGCTTAATCAAGATTACAATGCCCTCAGCGCACCTTGGTCGATGGAACATTTGCTGGGCGGTGATCAACTTGGGCGCGACATGTTTTCTCGCAGTGTTTTTGGCGCAGCAACCTCCTTTAAAATTGCCTTCACCTCGCCGTTCATTGGCATGGCAATTGGTCTAATCCTTGGCATGTGCGCTGGTTATTTCAGAGGACGGATTGATTCTGCCGTTAGTATTTTAATTGATTCGATCCTGGCCTTCCCCAATATCGTTCTCGCCATCGCCATTTTGTTCTATGCCGGTGCCAATATTTTTAATCTCGTTCTGGTGATTTCATTTTACACGATCCCACAATTCACGCGGATATCTCGCGCCAATACAATGCTTTATGCCCAGCGTGAATTTGTTGTTGCGGCGCGCGCGCAAGGCGCTTCGCATCTCCGCATTATACTGCGTGAGCTATTACCAAATGTCATTGTACCGGTTGCCGCCTACAGCCTGTTGATCATGTCCTTCACCATTGGCTTAGAAGGCACTCTCTCCTTCCTCGGCGTCGGCCTGCCGCCACCCGATCCTACCTGGGGTCAAATGATTTCAGATGGTATCGAAGAGCTGGAAGACGATCCCTTCATCTCCTTCGTTCCGTCTTTCTTCATGTTTATGACAATTTTGTCCTTAAACCTGATGGGAGATCGGATGCGCCAGTTTACCGATGTTAAGGCGAGCTCGGCCTAACCAGAAAGGTTACTCGGCGTCAGGCTGATTTTCCGGCAGTGCTTTTTCAAAGGCGGGAAGTGCCTGGCAGGCTTCTTCAATTTTGAGTAACGTGGGAAACTCCTCTACGTCGACACCATGGTCTGCACGGCGCGCGTTCGCCATTTGCGGTATCAAACAGATATCGGCAATGCTCGGCTGATCACCGTGGCTGAACTTTCCTTGCGGTCCTTGGGCAAAGAGCTTTTCATAGGCTTCAAATCCTTTGCAAACCCATCGCGCCATCCAAACTTTTCGCTTTTCTTCACTGACGTCCAAATCATTGGCTAGGTAGAGCCGTATACGCAAATTATTGAGCGGATGAATATCGCAGGCAATAATATTGGCTAAAGCGCGAATTTGAGCTCTATTGGCAGCATCTCCTGGCAGGAAACTTGGCTCTGGGTAGACTTCCTCAAGATACTCCATGATCGCCATTGATTGGGTTAGCTTGGTATCACCGTCAATGAGCGTGGGCACCAAATTCTGGGGATTGATTTCCGTGTAATCCTCATTGAATTGCTGTCCCCCATCCTTAGTTAAATGGACAGAAATTTGTTCATAATCGAGTTCCTTCAAATTCAATGCTATGCGCGCTCGGTAGGCTGCACTGGAACGAGAATAGTCATAAAGCGTAATCATCGAAGCATCCTTGAGGTTTTCCATTTGGCCTAGGGAGTTTTGCATATCATAATCGCGGCCCTATAGAAAACGTCTAAAATGGGGGAGATTAAATGGGAAAACTCGATGGACGGGTGGCGATTGTCACTGGTGCCGCTTACGGCGAGCGCGCTGCGTTGGGGGCGGTATATGCCAAAGCGCTGGCAGAGGCCGGCGCAAGCGTGGTGCTGTCGGACACTAAAGAATGCGAGCCGGTGGTAGAGGATATTCACGCAACTGGCGGTAAAGCGCTTGGTTTAACCACCGACGTTACGGATGAGGCGCAAATCCAGGAAATGGTCGCACGTTCGATCAGCGAATTTGGTCGCGTCGATATATTGGTCAATAACGCAGCGATCGGCTCCAACATCCCACCCGTTCCCGTCACCGAAATGACGATTGAGACCTGGGACGAATTGATGGCGGTAAATTTGCGCGGGCCTTTTTTATGCGTCAAAGCGATCGTGCCACAGATGCAAAAACAAGGCTACGGTAAAATCATCAATATCGGCTCAACGACAATGATGAGCGGTCTGATCAATCGGCTGCACTACACCACGGCAAAGGGCGGTATATTGGCAATGACCCGCAGCCTCGCAACCGAGCTCGGTCCAGACGGCATCCGCGTTAACAATGTGGCTTACGGTCTTGTTACCAGTCGGCTGAATGAGGACGAGCTAAACAACTCAGATCGTGGTCAAAAAATGCTAAACGCCCGCGCACTCCGGCAACATGTACGCGCGGAAGAT
>CAJXJM010000357.1 GCA_913054205.1 uncultured Rhodospirillaceae bacterium | reverse complement strand
AACCCGTGGCTGCTCACCGCGCTTTGTCTGGTATGGGGGATCGCGGTGGTGGCCTCGTTATCGATATAGATTTCCCCCATTGTGAGCGTCTCAAAACCGGCAAGCATGCGGAGCAGTGTGGTTTTGCCGCAGCCCGATGACCCCAACAAGCCGAAAAATTCACCCTTTTGAATTTCCAGGCTGACCTGATCGACGGCATGAATCGAGCCGAAATGCTTGGACACATTCTGGATCGATATATAGGCGCGGTCGGGCATCTTAATTGACCCTTTCATTGATCAGGTTTGTATCCTGTCTGCGGAAGTATTCGGCGATGATGACGATGCTGAACGTAGCAATCAGAATAGCCGAGCCGAGCGCTAAAACCGCCGGAAGTTTGGCCGGGAAGCGAAGTTGACTCCAGATATATATGGGCAAGGTCGACTCATTCCCGGTCAGGAACAAGGCCAGCAAAAATTCATCGAAGGAAATAGTGAAGGTCAGAAGCAGGCTGGCGATGACACCGGGCAGGGCCAGGGGAAAGGTAACCCGCCAAAAGGTCATCCAGGGGGTTTCCCCCAGATCAAGGGCGGCTTCCTCGATGCTCGGGTCTGCCCCTTCCAGCCGGGACTTCAGGACAAACAGCGAGAACGGAACGCATATCAAGACGTGGCCGATGCCGACGGACAGCAATGACAACTCGATGCCGTAACTGTTGAAGGCGATGAGCAGGGCGATGCCCAGAATAATAAACGGAATAACCAGGGGCAGGATAAAAACACCGGTCAGGACTTTTTCACCGATCAGCCTGTAGCCAGTGAAAGCCTTGGCCGCGCACATGCCGAGTATGGTGCTGAATATGGAAACCGGAACGGCGACACGAAAGCTGTTCCACAAGGCATGAATCATCCCCGGCTGATTGATCATTTCCTGCCACCAGTGCAGGGTTAGGCCATTCATGGGGAAGGCGACATAGATGCCATCGTTGAATGAAAACAACGGCAGAAAAAGCACCGGCAAATAGATGAAACACAGATAAATAATGGTGTACCATTTCAGCCATCGAGCGCCGGTTTGAGTTTTCCGTTCCGTCATACGGCCAACTTTTTGATGCGATCAAGACCCAGAAGAAACAGGCACACGACGAACGTTACCGTGACCATGGAGACGACCGATATGGCGGCCCCGAGCGGCCAGTTATCCAAACGCCCGAAAGCCACTTGAACGAGGCTGCCGATCATCATACCGTTCGGGCCGCCGACGAGTTTGGGCGTTACGTAGTCACCAACTGTCGGAATGAAAACCAGCAACAAAGCCGCGACAACATCGGGCATGGACAGGGGCAGGGTAACACGCAAAAACGTCGCCAGACTGTTTTCGCCCAGGTCATGAGCCGCTTCGATCAGGGATTTGTCGATTTTTTGTAAAGATACGAATATTGGCAAAATGGCGAAAGCAGCCCAGGCATGCGCCAGCGTCAGCACCACCGCGCTGTTGTTATAAAGCAAAAATTCCAGGGGCTGCTCAATCACCCCGACCCATTTTAAGCCTGAATTTATGACGCCGTTGTAGCCCAATATCAGTTTCCAGGAGAAGACCCGTAACAGATAACTGGTCCAAAATGGCAGAGTGATCAGGATGAGCCATTTCACTTTGTTTTGACCCACATGGAAGGCAATGAAATAGGCCGCCGGGTAGGCCAGTAATACGGTGGCAAAGGCAACAAGCGTGGAAATAATCAGCGATCGCGATAGAACCGTTAAATACTGCGGTTTGGCGAAAAATGTCTGGTAATTGGCGAGGCTCAATATGGTTTCATGTGACTCGCCGGTCTCGACGGTGAAACTTTGACCTACCAACAGCAACAGAGGCGATACCAAGGCCAGAATCATCAACACCAGTACCGGAGATAGCAGCATATAGCCCCTGAATCGTGGCGATTGGAGCCATAACGCTCCGACTTTGGAGACAATGCCGGCTGTGGCCAAAATAGACAGCTCCCCCTTCCAAGTCCCGTACCCGGGCGATCTACCGGAGATCATTTTCAAGGCTTCGTATCAGTATATGATTGTCATACAATTATCTAGATGTTAATCTGAGCATTGGTTAACTCAGCCAAGCACAATCGGGACGCTTCTAGCCTATGGTTGACTTAAATTGGGAAGATGAAAATCTTTTGGCAAGACGGGATGAGTCACTGCTCGTAGAGCGCGAGAATCTGACACTGCGGCAAAGATCGACAGATATTCTGAGGCAAGCCATTGTTGATAACCGGTTTAAACCCGGCACTCACCTGAAGGAACGCGAACTTTGTGATTTGCTGGGGGTTAGCCGCACCTCTATTCGCGAGGCTCTGCGCCATCTTGAATCGGAACATCTGATTGAGATGGTGCCGCACCGAGGGCCGGTCGTCATATCCCTAAGCGTCGAAGATGCGATAAATCTGTATCAGGTCCGGGCCGCACTTGAAGGGCTGGTCGGCGAGCTTTTCGCCGCTCATGCGACCGATCAGCAAATCAAAGCCCTGGAAGACAAGGCGGCGGAAATGGCGAATGCCGCCGAAAATATTGACCCAAAAGTCATCCTCCCCATCATCGAAAACTTTTATGAAATCCTTTTCGAAGGTTCACAAAACCAAGTCTGCACGCAAATCATCCAATCCTTGAATGCCCGGATTTCATTGTTGCGTCGGAAGTCTTTGTCCAGAAAGGAGCGTGCCGGGCCGATGATGAAGGAAATTTCGAAAATCGTAGTTGCGGCATCAAAACGCGATGCAGGTGCATTAAGGCAGGCTTGTATTGCTCATGTAAAAAGTGCCAGCAAGGCTGTGATGCCACTTTTAGTGGCTAGGAAGTAAATGGCACGGAGATTGATCAATCAAATCATAAAACACACAATCCAAGGAGGGAGTAAACGTTATGTCTAAGCAATCAAACTTACTACTCGACAGGCGGGATATACTGAAATCGCTTGCGGCGCTCGGCGTCACCTATTCGGTCGTCCAGATGGCTCCGAAGTCAGCCCATGCGGCTGGCGAAGTCCATTATCACACCTGGTCTGGATACGACGCCAAGGAGTTGATGACGTCTTATATTGAAAAGTATGGCGGCATGCCGGAAATCAGTCACATCGGCAGCGAAGAAGAATCTTTCACCAAAATGAAAGCCGGCTGGGCGCCCGACCTGATCCATCCGGGTAATTACAATGTTCGGCGCTTCAAGGATGCCGGCCTGATCAAGCCCATCGACACCTCCCGATTGAAAAACTGGGAAGACATCATCGAAAGCGTTCGATTGGATG
>CAJXJM010000356.1 GCA_913054205.1 uncultured Rhodospirillaceae bacterium | reverse complement strand
AAACTTTAATGAATTGATTAAACTGAGACCTCATGATTATTCCAGTAAGATCTCAGAATACATTGCAAGTACCTTAATCTCTGACATGAAATACTTCAAATGTGAATGCGGGAATGAAGCGATTCCATAGATCACAGGAGGAAATCAAGGTATTGATGAAATTAAGAATATCTATCAGAAAACAATATGCCAATTTTTCGTATTTCTAGTGAACCAAGACAAAAATATGGTCTTAATCAAACTAAAAATAAATAATTAAATTATTTTGTTGACAAAGTACATAATCTTTGTTAACATTCCCGGCATGCTTAATGGTGAGCATATTTTCAATGCAAAATTTATCATAAGAGGCTAATATGAAAATGATAAAAAAATGTTTGGTGTCTTTGTCCTTCATAGCGGCTGTCCTGGCCGTGGTGGTCGTTGGAACGGCGTCCGCCGAAAAACTTCGCGTCGGCATGGAATGCACCTATGCCCCGTTCAATTTCAAGAACGCCAATGGTGAACTCATGGGCTATGACGTCGATGTTGCCAAGGGTGTCGCGGGTCTTATTGGTGCAGATATGGAATTTGTCTGCCAGAAATGGGATGGCATGATCCCGGCCCTGTTGGCCAACAAGTTCGATTTGGTCATCGCCTCCATGTCGATTACTGAAAAGCGTCTGAAGAAAATGGATTTCTCCGACACGTACCGAATTTCTGTCGGCCGCCTGGTCGGCAAAAAAAATGCCGGTTGGAAACTGTTCGATGGCACTGGCAGGCCCATTGTGGCCAACTTCGCCGGACTCAAGGTAGGACTGGAACGGGCAACGACCTATTCCGACTGGTTTGAGAACGAACTTCCAGAAGCTACCGTGGTTCTATACGATTCAAATGAGGCCCTCTATCTTGATCTGGTGAATGGGCGGACCGATATGATCATGACCAATCCCATGAAAGCCCACCTCAGATTCCTCAGCAAAGAGGACGGCGCGGGTTTTGAATTTGTCAGCCCGCAGATCGATGAGAAAAAATACTTCGGCATTGGTGTCGGCATTGGCCTTCGCCAGGGCAACGATGAATTAAAAGCCCGTCTGAATGAAGCCTTGAAGACTCTGACTGACGCTGGTTGGCTGGAGAAATATGCTCTGCAATATTTTCCCTTTGCGATTCACTAATATCTGTCGGTGTAGACCAAGTAGGTATCATTTCATTTCGCGGGCCTATACAGCGCCCTACCGCGATTTATTTGCTGCGTTGTTAATCCATCTGGGTGACGCTTAATCACGCTTTGAAAATCAGTGGAGTGAACGGCTGTGGAAGCACTAACTGGTTGGTGGGACAATTTTTTCTGGGGTTCGGTTGTGGTTGCCGAGGTCTTTGTTGTTGCCATGATCTTGACGGTCCTTTTTGGCCTGACCGGCGCCGCCGCGAAGCTGTCGAGGAACCGGCTCGCCCAAGCGATCGCCAACGGCTATACGATCGTCTTTCGCGGCACGCCTGAAATTTTGGTTCTTTTGCTGTTCTACTTCGGTTCAGCCATCATCTTGACTGCGATTGCTCAGATCTTTGATCCCGAGATTAAATATGTTGATATTCCGCCATTCTGGGCCGGATCAATCGCCATTGCGCTGATCGTCGGCTCTTACGCGACGGAGACCTTTCGAGGCGCGTTCCTAGGTGTTGAGCCAGGCCAGATTGAAGCCGCCAGGGCGCTCGGCCTATCAAACTTCAAGACATTCATTTACGTACGTATTCCGGCCATGTGGCGGCTCGCTCTGCCGCCTTTCGGCAATCATATGCTGTCGCTGATCAAGGACACCGCGCTGATTTCCATTATCGGCTTGGAGGAAACCCTGTTTGTTGCAGAACAGGCCATCGCCACAACAGGCAAGCCCTTCACCATGTTCATAGTGGTTGGTGCAATTTATTTGGGGTTTTCAACGATCATCACCCTGTCGGTCGTGGTGCTTGAGAAATATGCCAACCAGCATTTGGAGATCGCGCGATGATTTTCGATTTTGCCCTGATCGCGGACAGTATCCCCAAAATGCTTACAGGCTTTTGGATGACATTTGAATTGTGGTTCCTCTCCGCCGTGTTGGGCATGGCGCTCGCCATTATCCTGTTGCTCATGCGAATCAGCGGCCGCTGGTATCTCTTCTCACCCGCAATGATCTACATCTATATCTTTCGCGGCACCCCCATACTGGTGCAGATATTCATCATTTATCACGGCATGCCGCAACTGGAGTTTGTTCGCGAGAGCATGTTCTGGCCTATCTTACGAGAGCCATTCGGCTGTGCGATTCTTGCTCTGACGCTGAACACCGGCGCCTATGTGTCGGAGATTTTACGCGGCGGCGTTCTTGGCGTGGACCGTGGCCTAAAAGAAGCGGGTGCGGCGCTGGGACTCTCCGCTACCCATCGTTTTATCTATATCACCACACCCATCGCCATACGCTTGGCGCTACCGGCCTACAGTAACGATATCATCAGCCTGATGAAGAGCACCGCCCTGGCCAGCACCATCACGCTGCTCGATATGATGGGCATCGCTCGAACCATCGTGGCCGAGACCTACGCGCCATATGAAATTTTCATATCGCTGATGATCATCTATCTGATCATGACCTGGATAACTCAAAGAACTTTCGGCTGGTTAGAAAAACGTATGAGCCGCCATGTAAGAAGTGAGGCATGACATGACCGTTACAGACCAGGAAAACATTATACTAATGGAGGACGTCAATAAATTTTTTGATTCGTTTCAGGCGCTGAAAAATATCTGCCTGTCGGTTAAAAAGAGTGAAAAGGTTGTCGTTTGCGGACCTTCCGGCTCCGGCAAATCGACCCTGATCAGATGCATCAACCGACTTGAGAAACATAACAGCGGCAAGATTGTCGTGAATGGGCATGAACTGACCAGCGACGTGAAGAATATCGACGTCGTGCGAAGCGAAGTCGGGATGGTGTTTCAGAACTTCAATCTATTTCCCCATATGACGATAATCAAGAATCTCATGCTGGCACCTCGCCTGGTGCGTAAATCCTCGAAATCCGAGGCTTATGACACGGCCATGCGCTACCTTGAGCGGGTGAAGATACCGGAACAGGCGGACAAATATCCTAGCCAATTATCCGGCGGCCAGCAGCAGCGCGTAGCCATTGCCCGCGCGCTCTGCATGAATCCCCTGGTCATGCTGTTTGACGAGCCGACCTCGGCGCTCGACCCGGAAATGATCAGCGAAGTCCTCGACGTTATGACCGATTTGGCACGCGATGGCATAACCATGATCATTGTGAC
>CAJXJM010000355.1 GCA_913054205.1 uncultured Rhodospirillaceae bacterium | reverse complement strand
GAAGAAGCCGAAGCCTACGACTATAGTGAACAAGACCGACAAATCATCGAGCACCACCGCCCGCAAAGCATCTATGGCGATCCCGACCAGTGCCGAGAAATATTGACCGACATGGCGATAAAATATGGTGTCGAAGAATTGGTTATATTGACCATCTGCCACGATCCAGCTGCAAGACGGCGCTCGTATGAGCTGTTGGCAGAAGCCTTCGATCTGGCTTAAGCTGGCGGAAGATATTTCTGGCAATACTTGATCTTTAATAGTTAATTTAAAAAAACATAATAAGTTATTATTAAATAACAATAATAGGGGAATATAATGGCTAAAAAATCCGCCGCACGCCGATCCAGCTCTCCGCGCATAGATGTCCATACGCATGTCGCCCTGCCGGAAGTTCTGGCACTTGCAAAAAAGGTGAAAGTTCGCGGCAAAGGTCCCGGTAAACAGCATTGGGTTCCGCGTCCCTCACTTAAATATCACAGCCAGCAATCTGTATTTCCTGCGGCCACCCTGACCACGCCCAAAGCGCGTCTGAAGGATATGGATAAAATGGGCGTCGACATGCAGGTGATCAGTATGAATCTACCAACGCCGGCCTATTGGGCAGATGGTGAAACCGGCCAAAAAATTGCGCGCCAATGCAACGAAAGCGTCGCTGAGTTTGTTGCAACCTATCCGGATCGTTACGTTGGTTTGGGTGCTGTTCCTTTGCAGGATCAATCACGCACCCTGAAGGAAATGGATTATCTCGCAAGCATAGGCCTAAAAGGCGTCACAATTCCCTCACATATCCGCACCCAGGACCTCGGCAAATCAAAATTTCGAAAATTTTGGGCCAAGGCAGAGGCGTTGAAAATGCCGGTCTACATCCACCCACGCGGCTTTACTCATGACGACCGATTGCATGAGTATTTTTTATGGAATTCTATTGGTCAACCGCTGGAAGAAGCGCTCGCGATGGCCTCCATTATTCATGAAGGCATCCTCGATGATTTCCCAAAACTCAAAATTATCATCGCCCATGGCGGCGGCTACCTGCCGTATTACGCCGGGCGCACAGACAAAGCCTACGTTTCTCGCCCGGAAACCCGCATAAACATCACCAAGCAACCAAGCGATTACTTCTCACAGTTTTTTTACGACACCGTCATCTTTGATCGCGATATGCTTGGTTTGTTGGTCAAAAAGGCAGGAGACCGACAAATCATGATGGGGACCGATTATCCGCGTGGCGAAATCGAGGAAGATCCTATTGGTTTCGTTAATCGTTCAAAGGACCTGTCACGAAAGAGCAAAGACAGAATTATGGGATTGAACGCTGCCAAATTGTTCGAAATCTCAGTTTAATTAAATAACTCATCTGACGGAGGTATCAAGATGGCACTCGCGCTTTCCAATTTCCGCTTAACATTGCCTGAATGGTGGCAGGACGATCAATCCGAACCACCGGTACTCATAGAACTGACAGCTAAACGCTGGAAGGGTTTAACGCTTTTAGCCCTTATAATGGCGTGGAGTGGATTGGCGGTCCTCGGCTGGCAAATGTGGAGCGGGCTATATATGCCGCTGATCGAAACAGGGCTAACACCGACAGCTCAACCAATAGCCCTGCTTAAAGACGCCTATTCCGGCGTTTTAGCAACAATCGGCTTTGCGCTAATTGTCGCAGCCCTAATAATCGGCATTTACGCGCGCTTCATGGCCTGGTGGCGGCACGGTTGAGATATCTCTTTGCCCTTATATTATTGCTGTCAGATGTTGGTGCAGGCGCTGCAGAGACTATAAAAGTCGACCTTGAGCTGGTTATTGCCACAGATGTATCTCGCAGCATTGACGAGGAGGAGGCGCGTCTCCAGCGTGAAGGTGTCGCGGCAGCGCTTCGATCCCCCTACGTATTGGCCGCTATCAGAAGCGGCTATAATAAAAAAATTGCAATCGCCTACATCGATTATTCGAGCAGCGATTACAATGAAATAATCGTTGATTGGCGGATTATAAATGACAAAGCCTCGGCCGATGGTTTCGCCGATGCGCTTATCAAACAGCCATTGACCTTTGGCCGCCGCACGTCAATCAGCGATGCCTTAGAACTGGCCGCGAAAATGCTCCGAGAGAACAACATTGATGGCCGGCGTCAAGTAATAGATGTCGCCGGCGACGGCCCTAATAACCACGGCAGATTGGTCAACGAGGTGCGCAATGAAGTGCTCAAAATGGGGATCACGATCAACGGGCTTCCGATCATCAACAACAATTTTGGATTTGGAAGTCGTTTTCACCTGCCCGACCTCGACAAATACTATCGAGGATGCGTTATAGGCGGCCCCGCTGCATTTCTCATTATCGCCAAAGACTTCAAAGATTTTGCCCGCGCCATTCGTCGCAAGCTAATATTCGAAATAGCCCAGACACCCCGCACGCCCAAGGTTCACTTGATTAGAGTCGCCGCCAACAATTCGACAGCCAAACCTGGAACTGGTTTTATCTATCAAAAGGGCTGTGATATTGGTGAGCAAATGCGGCTTCGTATTTGGAGTGATGATCCATAAGTCGAAGACCGGGAATAACATTCGGATTATATTATGAATACAATTGAAAATTATGAACTAGATCGAGCCGAAACGCTTGCTCTCAAGGCCATTCAGTTCATCCTTGCTGATGAAAAGCTAGAACAGGGATTTATGGTGACCTCCGGTGTTTCACCAGCTGATTTTAAAGATATGCTTGGCGATCCTAACTTTTTGGGCGGAGTACTCGACTTTCTCCTGAGCAATGAGGATCAACTCGTCCAATTTTGCCAGGAAAACGAGATCGACCCAACCGAGCCCGCCAAAGCAAGGCGGCAGTTTCCTGGCGCGGTTTTGGATTTCTAGGAGACGGCTTCGCTAAATTTACACGGAAAGTAGATTTTTAACTGTCGAGACGAGCTTTGTTAGTTCAAATGGCTTTTGGAGCGAGATATCCGCACCGAATTCTTTGGCAACATAAAGTAAATCATCACCTAAATCGGTGATAGTCGCGCGACCAGGCCCACCAGACATGGCTATAATTTTTAATGTGGGCCAGCGCTGTTTTAACTTTGTTATGGTTTCAAGACCGTCTTTTGTCGGCATAAAGAGATCGCATATGACCAGATCGATTGATTCTTGTTCCATAATTTTTATCGCCTCAACACCATTTTCAGCAGCAAAGGCAATGAAATTTTCGAGCTCAAAACATTCCGTAAGAATTGCCCGAATTTCCAGCTCATCATCTACAACCAAAATTGTTGTCATAAACTCGTCCTAA
>CAJXJM010000354.1 GCA_913054205.1 uncultured Rhodospirillaceae bacterium | reverse complement strand
CGGCGCAGCTTGCTCATCCTGAATGGTCGACACATTTTTGCTCGGATGCGGATCAATCACGGGTAACGCGCATGGCGCTATTGGAAGACTATGCAAATACCGAGACGGTTATATTACCCGCTCATTTCCAAGCGCCCGACTATGTCTCTATTGTGCGAGATGGTAAGGCCTATAATTTCGCCGCTCAATCATGATAAAATCCATAGCGACTTTCATCGTTCTCATGGCCTGTTTTTCATCTTCCGAAAGTTTCAGCAAAGAGAAGGAAAAACCGCCATTCGGCGTTGTATTTGGTCAGAAATATGATGTCAGCGAGCATAAAACCGTTCGGCGGCGGAGCAATGTGCGATCGGTTAAGCTCAAAACGGAAGACCGTCCCGACGACACGGAAGACCTCCAGGCAGAAATTTGTGATGAATATGGCCTGCAAATTATCACCTGGCGCAGTCATATCCGCTCACTGAGTGCAGCAACCGCGCGGCACAGGGAATTGGCTGTCGATTTAACCCAACTGTACGGCAAGCCAAAATTCCGCAGAGGATCATCTTTCTGGGAAGCCAAAGGATTTATTGTGGTTGCTAAAATTCGAGGCAAAGACAAAATCTTTCAAAACCAAATACGATATTTTGGTCCTAAAAATGAGCCCTGCTTTGATAAGTTGATGAAAGAACAGCAAAAAGCACAGTAGATTTTAAAAGAACAACCATTTTGGAATCCAATCCGGCAACAGTTCCGGCGATCTCTCCATGGAAGATGATCTGCTTCGATGTCTTAGAGACAGCACCGCGGACATTCGTCAATATGGCATCAATTGAGACGTTGCGAGAACGCGTGCCGGAAAATCATGCCTTGGCATTGAATAGTTGGCTATCAATGAATTCGATTTGTTATGAGAATATTGAATAGGTTCTTTTTCTACTGCTGTTGATTTGATAAAATCAATGTTCAAATAGGGAGCATATTATGGGACAACTTATTGACGGCGTTTGGAACGAAGAAGACATCATCAGTGAAATTAAGGCCGACGGCGCCTATCAAAAAAAGGCTGCAATATTCCGAAATTCAATCACCGCCGATGGCTCTTCGGGATTTAAGGCCGAGCCTGGACGCTATCACCTTTATTCCTCGACAGGCTGCCCGTGGGCGCATCGCACAGAGCTTTTCCGCGCCCTCAAAGAACTAACGGAAATTATTGAGCTTCATGAAACCTCGCAGAATCCCGCCGGAGGTGGTTGGGGATTTGAAGGCAAACGGCACAAAGTTCCAGGCACCGCTACAGAAGTAACCCAACTTCATGAAATTTATTCCCTGGCAGATCCGACTTACTCCGGACGCGTGAGTGTTCCAACGCTGTGGGATGCAAAAGAAAAAACCATTGTGAACAATGAATCTTCCGAAATCATTCGGATGTTTAATTCAGCTTTCAGTGATTTTGCTCCTGAGACCGCTGATTTATGCCCGCCAGATCTAATCGATAAGATCGACGAAATGAACCAGCTTATTTTGGATGGCGTAAATGATGCCGTGAATGGTTGCGGCAGGTCAAAAAGCCAGGAGGCATACGATATATCTTTTGAAATTCTTTTTGAGACTTTCGACAAGCTGGAAAATATACTCGCCTCGCGACGTTACCTATGCGGCAATCAATTGACAGAATCTGACCTTCGACTTTATCCGACGTTCCTCCGTTTCGATTCCATCTACTACTTGGGCTACAAATGCAATAAACGTCGCCTCGAAGATTACCCGAACCTTTCGGCCTACCTTCGCGATATCTATCAAACGCCGGGAATTGCCGAAGTCAGCAATATTGAACTCATGAAAAAGCGAATATATTTGCCAGGTGGGCCGATTGCCTCAAACGGCATTGTCCCCAATGGTCCGGAATTGGGCCTGGAACGACCCCATGGACGGGAGAAATTGTCAGCCGTCGCTTAAGAGGCGGGAATACCCGCATCACCTAATTTATCTGCGACTGAGCGCACGTGATTTGAAAGTACGTCGATGAGGGCTCTATGGAATGGATCTAAATCCACCATTTTTTTAGCCATTTGAACTCGTGATATGACCAGCAATTTTACGTTATCGTAAGCGAAAGCCGACGCCATTCGAGGTTCGTCATTGAGTAAAGCCATTTCGCCAAAAAGTCCGCCTTTGGGAACCTTGCCGAGTAGAACTTTCTTACCATTAACCTCACGGGAAATTTCGACCACGCCTTCGGTGACAATAAAGGCTAAATCACCCACTTCACCTTCACGAAAAATGAAACGACCGGCAGGTACATCGCGTGTCTCCATGCCGCTCGTCCGCGCTTTTTTTCAGTTTCTTCCATATTTTAAATCTCAGGAGGCTCTTATATCGGACCTAGAAAGTTGATCTGCCAATCCTCGGATATGACTGGTCAAAATATCTATAAGCGCTCGATTAAACGGGTCGGCACCTTCAAGTTTCTTATGAAATACATCACGCGATATGACCAGAGTTTCAACATTATTTTCAAGCGCCCTTGCAGACGCCATCCGCACGCCGTTGTCGATAAGTGCCATCTCACCAAACATACCACCCCTGCCAACGATACCGATGGGAGAGTCTTTGTTGTCGACCACATGAGATATTTCTACTTTCCCGTTAAAGACAACAAACGCCAAATCGCCTGATTCCCCTTCGCGAAAAATATACTGTCCTTCCGAAAAGTTTCTCTTCTCAGTATTAGCCGTACGCTGAGCAACCTTTTCGTCGCCGGCTTCCAGTGCTTCTTCAATACCATCTTCAGTAGTTTCATCGGTTATATCGGTTAGTCCCTATTAAAATTAATAAAACGCGATAATCCCCAAGCCCGTAACATTATAGTTTTATAATATAGTATATCCTTCTCAACTCATGGAGGTACAGTTTTATTTAAGGCAGACGACCCTGTATCTGTGGCGAGTCTGACGCGTAGCGATAACACCGGAATATAATATTGTTACCTGTATAGGCTGGATGCTCATATTCAACGAAAAACGGTGATACATACTCCCAGACGATTTCTTTTTCTGGTGTGACTTCAAACAAACGCCCCCACAGGCCTTCGCAAATCAATGTATTGCCGTTTTCCAAACGCTGACAGCCACTGATAAACCAACTGATAAAAGAGCGCCGAGGTGAGCCTTGATAGACCCACACCTCTTCATTGGTTTTTGGATCAACTTCAACCACCTGCGAGCCGGTTTCCGGTCCATGAATGTGAACGTCGGCTCCATTGGCAAAGAATAAAATATTACCATTGTCGAGCATTTGCACATCGTGATG
>CAJXJM010000353.1 GCA_913054205.1 uncultured Rhodospirillaceae bacterium | reverse complement strand
CACCGCAATTTCACCAAAATAGTCGTCTTTTTCGCGCCGGATCATATTGCGGGCAATATAGTGCGGATCGGCAACCACTTCCGCCATCGTATTAACCGAACCAACGACAACGCCATTGTCATCGAGATATTTAGACAAATCGGCGGCCGTCATCGTTGCTGTCCATTCCCCGATCATGCCGTCCAACAATTCGGCATTTTCGCCACGCGCCTTATGATCGACAAAACGCGGATCATCAATCCATTCTTCTTTATCCATCGCTTTGCAAAGCCGTTTGAACATCGCATCGATATTGGCAGCTATGATCACATAATTACCATCACTCGTCGGATATAGATTTGACGGTGCGACATTAGCAAGGCCAGTGCCGCTCGGCTCGCGGATAACACCAAGCTTGTCGTATTCTGGCACGGCACTTTCCATCATCGAAAGACAAGATTCGGCAATCGATGTGTCTATTACCTGCCCTTTACCGCCGCCCATGGCATCCCGCCAATACAGCGCCATCAACACACCTTGCGCTGCAAACATACCTGTTAGCGAATCACCCATCGACAGGCCGGTGCGGGGTGGTGGTTGATCTGGGAAACCATTGATATAGCGCATGCCGCTCATGGCTTCACCAACGCTGGCAAATCCTGGGCGGTCAGAATAAGGGCCGGTCTGACCGTAGCCCGATACCCGTGAAATGATGAGAGCAGGATTGATTTTGTGAAGCTCGTCAGGACCAAGTCCCCATTTCTCGAGCGTTCCCGGTTTAAAATTTTCAGAAAGAACATCAGCTTCGGCGACAAGCTTTTTGACCAATTCCTGGCCGCGTTCTTCTCGGAGATTGGCCGTCACTGATTTTTTGTTCCTGGCGAGCGTTGACCACCACAGACATTTACCTTCCCAGCGATGATGGCCCCATTCACGCATCGGATCGCCTTTGCCAGGTGTCTCGACTTTAATAACTTCCGCGCCAAAATCTGCCAACCGCGAGGTCGCGAAAGGTCCAGCCAGCAACTGGCCCATTTCAATAACACGCACGCCGGCAAGCGGGCCTTTGAGTTTTGGGTCTCGATCTTTTTCGGCAATGGTCATTGAAATATCTCCGATGTGTTTTTTCTACGCGAAGTCGCGTTTAATGTAAGTGGCAAAATCCGCGGGCGCACGCCCTAGAATCCAACTGAGAACATTTGAATTACCAACAAGTCCATGTTTGTCGTAATGCCCATTCATGATGCAAAGCTGTTCAATACGGTCAGCCGGCATGCCGGCTTTCTCAGCACCCGCCCGAAATTCTTCAAGAGGTTTGGCTTCGGCTTTAATTGTTTTACCCATGACCTCTGAAATTATGCGCGCCATATCATGTTGGCTCAAGGGATCTGGTCCTGCCAATTGATAAGTCGCCGCCTCATGTCCATCCTCTGTCAGAATAATAGAAGCTGCTTCGGCCAAATCAGCCAGATCGACGATGCTGAATTTTGGATCAGCACTGAACGGCATTCGATGCAAGCCGGTTTCCATGATTTCTTTCCAGATCGGCACATGGTGCTGCATATAACGACCCGGCTGTAGGATGGTGTAGACCTGACTGGAATTGACGAGATATTCTTCGGCCTGCAATTTCAAATGATGGTGGCGCACATCAGACAATATTGGGTGAAGCACGGAATAGAGAACCAAACGGCGAACGCCTTTGGCCAGACAAAGGTCCGTCATCTTTTTGGCCAAGGTGGCTTCTTCAGGGCTCATCGGCGGGCAGATGTGGATGACTTGATCACAGCCGGTGACCGCTGCCGCTAAACTGGCATCATCGAATAAATCTCCAAGAGCAATTTCGTCAGCGCCTATTTTTTTGAGTTCGTCCGCAACTTCTTCGCGGCGGATAAATGCCCGGCTATAAGCACCTTTATTATGCAGAGCGGCAATAACCGCGCGCCCGGTCCGTCCGGATGCCCCGGTAACAAGTATACAATTCTTGCTCGACATTTCTCGCTCTCAACCTCTCTTCGACCAGTTTATGGCAATAAGTAGCAACTATTTACCGAGCAAACCAGATAATTGTGTACAATTTATATTATACATAGGATTACTATCATTTTTTATGGCATATTTTAGCCATAATCTATAAATATCCTCATTTCTGAAAATAAAATTGTGTACAATTTGTAGTCAACTGTGCTATTTCACTATTTGAATATAGCTGAGACCTATGTATCCTTTTTTATGATTTTAAATTGCATTCAGATTGAATAAATCGGAATATAAAAGGAAGCTAATGAAATAAAAATCGAACGCACTCTGAACGCAATGCGGACAATTAAAAAAACAGGTTTAACTTGGCGCTGATCAGTCTTTAAACAGATTACTAAGAACAGAAACATAATTTTAACACCAAGGAGAAAACAGGGATGAACTTCACAAAAATAATCACACTTGCTGGTATTGCTGCTTTGGCAGCGGGTCCGGTTGCTGCCCAAACGGTCGGCATCGGTACAACCAAAACCGGCGCGACCAGTCAGGTGACAGCAGCGATTGCTAGTGTTGCCTCCAAATATGCCGGCATGCAAATGCGCCCGGCTCCGATGGCCGGAACACACAAATATATACCAGCCGTGAATTCCGGATCGCTAGAATTTGGCGCCGCCAACATCATGCAAACGACTTGGGCGGTGAAAGGTGTGTCTATTTCCAAAGGACACCCAAACCCCAATATCAGAGTTGTCGCAACTCTGATGAAATTTCGCGTTGGTCCTTTGGTCGCAAAAAAATCCAAATTCATGTCCGTGGGTGATTTAAAAGGTGCACGTGCGCCATCCGGCTTTAAAGCAGCTCCATTGTTCAACGAGTTGATCAAAGCAGCCATGGCAACCGGTTCGATGACGCCTGCGGATCTAAAATCAATTCCAATCTCCGCACTTGTGCCCAGTTGGAAGGCCTTGATGGCGGGTAAACTCGACTTCGCAATTGGCGCTTACGGTTCCGGCTTTATGAAGCGTATTGCCCAAAAAGTCGGTGGCATACGGTTTATCTCGATGGATAAATCTCCAGCAGCTCACGCGCGGATCGCCAAAATTATCCCAGGTGCTTTCATCAAAACGGTTAATCCAAACCCGAAAATTCCAGGCGTAGAAGTCCCAACCAACCTTCTGCACTTCGATTACATTTTGTTTGCGGGAAAGCACGTCTCCAATGACGTTGTTTATCGGGTCACAAAAGCAATGTTCGAACACAAAAAAGATTTGGTAGCAGCGACGCCAATGTATCGTAGCTTTACACCAAAAGGAATGTCCAAAAATCAAAAAATATTGATTT
>CAJXJM010000352.1 GCA_913054205.1 uncultured Rhodospirillaceae bacterium | reverse complement strand
AGCCTTAAAATTTTCAAAAATATAGGGGCGTCCGACACGCTTTTGCGCCGTCGCGCGAAGCCAGGTATTTAGTGTATCTTCAAGCATAGCGAGCCTCACCTTTTGACCACTTTTCCATCCATATACACTTTAAGGCCTGATCCCAGATGGGAACAAGCCGAAATTCGAACTAGTTTTTGAGAGTTTGATTTCCTGCGTCAGCCGATAAGCCGTACGAGCTCATTAGAGAACCATGCAATGCCGATAAAGCCGGCAACGATAACCAAGGTCCAAGCGCCAGCCAATTTAAAGGCGCGTTGGCGACGTCTTGCTTTTTTGCGCGCTTCCAATTTTTGAAGGTAAACCTTACGCTCGCGGACGCGGCGATCGCGGTTTTCATTTTCGTTTCCCAGCTGAGCGATATCAGCGGCGCGCTTTTTAGGATCATCGATCAATGATCGAGCATCTTGGTCCATTAAACCCTGGTGGGTCATCGTATTCATTATTATCACCTTTGTTTTTCTAACAAACTGTCCAGCCATTTCTTGGCCATAACATCTTGATTTTAAATGTTTGTTTTGAGCACAATCATTAAATCAAAGCATGATGAATAGGTTGAGACTAACATGTGAACAAATTGCAAATGCATATCAAATTAGGCAAATCCGGAAAAACCATGGTTTTAACTCGTTTTTTCGACGATCTCGCAGTTTAAAGAAAATCCAATATCTGCAATTTTCTTTAGTTGAGCGAAACTCACGCCTTCTTTGCGCGCTTTTTGTTGAAACGCTTTGTAGAGAAGTGTGCGCAAATCACCTTTGATGTCGTCATCCAAAATTTCGAGGCTCAACGGAAGATCGACCGATACTGAGGTTGCCTTCTTTTTAGAAGTCTTTTTACCGCCAAAAATGCTTTCCCAGCCAGAACGGTATTCGTTTGTCGATACACTGGAAAAATGACTGATAGAGCTTTGCGAGGCGGATTTTTTGCTTGGGAAAGACTCACTTGATTTGGCTGAGGTATCAGAACCGGATTTTGTTTCCGATTTGGTACTTTTGTCAGCTTTTGGTGCTTCTTTCGTTTTTTCTTTTTTTGGTGTTTTTGTGTCGCTCATAGTCGCTTAACCTTTTGCCAAATTTTTCCGATAAATATTAGTCGCGGTGTCTAGCAAATTTAAACCGAAGTCGACAAGCCTTTTTATGCACCCTCTTCCCTGATATTGAACTGAAATGAACTCAAGGAACTTCCAAAAACTAAGAGAATCTGTCGGTCTTTCCCGCGAGGACTTTGCCCTTGTTTTCGAACTCGACGATCCTAAGCTGGTTCAAGTTTGGGAGGAAACAGGCGATCAAGTCCCAGATGCCATCACGCGCCCACTTGCCGAACTAGACGCCAAAATCGAGGCGGCAGTGATCACCGAAATCGATAACTTTTCAAACCGGGCCGAGCGCGACACGATCCTTATTCGCTTTTTGACGGAGACCGACTTCGCGCTTTATGAACCGGACCTGTTTGAGCAGTTCAAAATGGCCGCAGTGCACGGTGCATTTATCGCCCGCTCCAAACGTGCCATTGAACGCATCGGCGGCGAGGTCACGATCGCCTTCATGGAATCTAATTTTTATGAGACCTGGCTCGGCGTAAACGATTTTGATGATACCCGAGACCTTCGTATTGCCTGGGCGCGTCAACAATTGAGAGGGTTGTCGAATTAATCAATGGAATTAACCCTGACAGCGATGGTCTTATGTGCTGCTCTGCTTCACGCCGGGTGGAACGCGATCTACAAAGGCCAGGGCAGCGGCTTGGCGACAGGCGTCGTTATCACAATTGGCATGGGTGGCACATCAGTCTTGGTTTTGCCTTTTATAGATGTGCCTTCTCCGGAAAGCTGGGGATTTTTTGCAGCCTCCGTCGGACTACACATTATCTACCGCTTGTTTTTGGCAGCCGGTTATCGCTATGGCGATCTCGGGCAAGTATATTCCAGCGCAGCTTTGGCTGGAAAATCCTTGGCAAAACCTATGTAACGAAACTCGAGTGGCTCGTGTTCGGACAAGGCATACTCCTAGGAAGCTGATAAGGTACCCGGTACCAAGAAAAATCGTTTAAAATCAACAGCCATTTTTATCAGACGTTTTTGATCGTGCCACCGTCGATGCGAATTTGCGAACCAGTGACGTAGCTCGCCCGCTCGCTCAGCAAAAAGGCAGCAACGTCGGCGAACTCCTCAACTGTGCCATAGCGGCCGGCTGGTATCATCCCTTGCGATTTTTTCTGCACCTCTTCAACGCTGATGCTTTGTTTCTCGGCAGCGAAGGCATCCATGTTTTTGGTGCGTTCGGTATCAATCCGACCTGGAATGATCGTATTGACGGTAATGCCGTGCTTGGCAACTTCATTGGATAATGTTTTCGAGTAAGAAACGATCCCGGATCGCACGACGTTAGACACAGGGATAGTTGGGATCGGCGCAATAACGCCGGACGACGTCACGGTCAGAATGCGTCCCCATTTTCGCTCAATCATTGCATCAAGGGCTGCCTCAGAAATTCGAATGACGCTCATCAGCAAAGCCTGCAATGAAGCCTCCCAAATTTCATCATCGATACCGATAATATTGCCGCCGGGAGGGCCGCCTGCGTTATTGAGCAATATATCGGGCTTCCACTCACCGCGAATTTTATCGCACATCGCCGCGACGCCTGCTTTGTCTGTCATGTCGATCGAATAGGCTTCGGCTTCAACGCCATGATTTGATTTAATCTCCCCGACAAGGTCGGCCAACACGTCTTCCCGGCGCGCGCCAACAATGATGTTGCAGCCTTCACCGGCGAGTGCGCGGGCAATCCCGGCGCCGATACCTTGAGAGGCTCCCAATACGAGTGCCGTTTTTCCTTTGATCCCCAGATCCATAGGATATTCCTTTGTGATATTTGCTGTTCGAAAGCTTGTTCATTTTGCCCCCACTGTATAAAGTCGCGTTCCTGAAATTACAAACTTAGAAACCTAGTAGACGACCTCACAGGAAATTTAATTTATGCGCAAGCTCGACTTACCTGGCCGATCCACCGTCCATGCCACGAATGGCATGGCAGCCACCTCGCAACCGCTTTCGACCATCACGGCTATCCAGACACTGATGAATGGAGGCAATGCGATGGATGCGGCTATTTCTGCTGTGGCCGTGCAATGCGTATTGGAATCGCAATCGACTGGAATTGGCGGCGATATGTTCTGCCTTTATAAGCCGCATGATGGCGATCTTGTTGCGTTCAATGGCGCAGGTAAAGCACCGGCTGCGGCAACACCGGAATGGTAC
>CAJXJM010000351.1 GCA_913054205.1 uncultured Rhodospirillaceae bacterium | reverse complement strand
CCTAAATTGGGGGGCCTTTTGTTTAATCTGGAATGAAATAGGGCGCTCTGATCTTAAGGTTGGCATGATGCGCTGGTTTTCACTACTATTCATCGATATAAATCGAAAGTATATTTCCAATACGCATATAATTTTCAATAGGGTGGCCTAAGAGTGGATTCGGACGCACAATCAGATCTTCAGAATATTTTGGTGAATATTGCTGCAATCGGTCCGGATGCTGATCGCGACACTCTAATTGAGACAATTGATCAGTCTATCGAAGCCATCATTGTTGCTTTATTGGCCGAGGAAAATCCACAATCGCCCTCGTCGGAACTTATTAAAATTGCCGAATCTACAATGCAATTTCTGGAAGCCTGCGCAGATGCCGATGACGAAGATTTCAAGAATCACATTGCAATTCGCGCAAAAGACCTTTTAGCAGTCTTAACCACCGGCAAACGGCCAGAACCTGAACCCGAGCCCGAGCCTGTCGATCCCAAATACGAAGTCAAACATGACGTGTTTGAGGAAGCCTTCACGGATTATTTCTGTGATTACATGTTAGGCCGACTTCAGGAGTTCCATATTGAGCTAGATGAGGCGCAGCCGGCCTTTTTGTTACGACCGGCATTCGCTGAGAAATTTGTCAAAGCTGTTCGCGATTTTGTCATACCCGGCATGATCGTTAATCGCCGTATTCGCAATATGTCGGATAGTGTGATCCAAAGTAATTTTCATCAGGCGCATTTTTTCAGTGAGTTTTCCAAGCCGGAAGAAGAAAACGTTATTCGGCTGATATGGAATAACATCATGACCGATTTCCGCACATCGATGCGGGAAAATGAGCCTGAGGCCGGCGATGACAGTAAAAAATCGAGCAAGAAAAAGGGCGGGTTACTGAGCGGTTTAAAAAAGAAAAAAGACAAATCCAAGGCAAAGACAGCCAAAACCGTATCTGGATCAAATGAAAAGGCCGATGGATTTTGGGCGGCGCTTCAAGCTGGCGCAAAAGCCGGGAAATATGATGCACCTAAGCCCGAAGACTATGGCATATTTGCCGTCTTGATGGATTATACTCAAGAGGATATTGACGATAACAAAGCCGCCGTCCGCCAATTACTTGAGCAGGAAATGGGCGTTGAAGACGATGAAATGTCGCGCGACGGCCGGGAAGGTGCAACGCGGGATTGGCTCTATAAAATGGTGCCATCGCTGCCGCCTCATTTGGGTGAATTACTCGTGCTTTGGTGTTTCCATACCTACAAAGAATTGTTTAAGCCTGCGATAGCGAAGTCGTTCCTAGCCGGCCAGGGTACAACCGATGACGCGCGCGCGCGCGCTGTCCCCTATTATTATCGTTGGTTCAATCCCGAGAACTATCCCTTTGACGATGACAATCCATTTGCCGAGCAGGCAACAAGTAATATGGAAGTTGACGAGGATGAATAAATTTGGACGCGTCGAAATTTGTGATGGATAATATTCCTGAGGTTATCGACGAACCAGGTGCGTGGGTTGGCCCGGATATTCAAGCAGCAGAGTCATGGATTTATCATTTAAGCGATGAGGAGCTCGCTGAAATTGACTCCGCCCTTAATCACATCAAAGCGCAAAATTTAGAAATTCCATTTGCCGCTGAGCAATTCCCGCTGCCGAAGCTCTCCTCTCGGCTCGACGATATTTTGGATAGCATCGAGAATGATCTTGGTCTGGCGCTTTTGCGTGGCCTGCCGCGGGACCGCTATTCGGATGATGACTGCGCAAAAATCTATTGGGGAATCGGCTCTCATTTTGGCAATCCGGTTTCGCAAAATTCCAGGGGACATCGTTTGGGTCATGTTCGGGATGAAGGAAAATCTTATGATGATCCAACAGCGAGAGGATATCAGACCAATCAAAAAATGGACTTCCACACAGATTTGCTGCCGGTTGATGTGTTGGGTTTGTTTTGCCTAAGAACGTCAAAAAGCGGCGGTGAAAGTGCGCTTGTAAGTGCGCTCAGCGTTCATAATGTATTGTATGAAGAGCGGCCAGATTTGCTCGAAATATTGTACGGCAATTTCAATATGGATTGGCGGGGCGAAGAGCCCGAGGGAGAAAAACCCTATTTTACGGTGCCGATGATCAGTCAGGCTGGCGGTAAAATTACATCGCGCTATGTCAGCCGCCAATATTTTGAATCGACCAGTCGCTTTGGTGATGATATTGGCTGGACCGATGAACAGCGCGATGCGTTGAATTTTGTTCAGGAAATCGCCAACCGACCAGAGCTTCGATTGACGATGATGTTCCAAGAAGGCGATATGCAGTTCGTCAACAATCATACAACCATGCATTCTCGCACCGCCTTTGAAGATTTTGACGAGCCAAAACTCAAGCGTCATCTTTTGCGCATGTGGATCGCCGTTGATGACAAAAAACGCAGGCCCTTGTCGGAAGCATTGTCTGATCGATATGAATGGGTGCGGCGAGGCGGATTTCCTGAAAAGCAGGAACACGCAGCGCAAATTTAACGGGAAATAATTGAATGATGAAATATCTGCTTATCGCCAGCATGGATGTTGAGCCTGAAAAAGAAGATTTGTTCAATGAGGTTTATGACACCGAACACATTCCGGGCATTCTAAAAGTCCCCGGCGTTATCAGTGTTGAGCGCTACAAATCCCAGTCGATGAAAATGCATTTTGGCGGCAAGCTCCAGGATATGGATGTGTCGGCTGAGCCGATGTATACCGCGATCTATGAAATTGACGGCCCTGAAGTTCTGACCACCGAAGAATGGGGTGCGGCGGTTGAAGCTGGGCGTTGGCCGGATGAAGTGCGACCCTACACTTCGAACCGTCAGTTCGCCCTTCGAAAATTAATGGAATAAAAAGTGTCGTTAGACTCATACGAACTCGTCCTTTTAAATGGCAAAGTGGTTCAGGACGCAGGCGTTCTTTAAAATGAAGCCGCGCCAATCTTTGTAAAGAAAATCGGCGCGGCCCATCCCTATAAGTTGTCCGTTAATCCGGTTGCGGCACCATCCGAATATAAGGCGTCGGGCTCTCCCAGCCATCCGGATATTTTGCTTTGGCGTCTTCATCGCTGACGGACGGCAAAATCACAACATCACCGCCATTGGTCCAATTAGCCGGTGTCGCGACCTGGTGTTTTGCGGTTAGCTGACAGGCTTCCAATACGCGTAGGATTTCGTCGAAATTCCGCCCGTTGCTCATAGGATATGTCCAGGTGGCTTTGATCGCCTTGTCAGGCCCGATCAGAAATACTGTGCGGTTAGTTGCATTGTCGGCGGGCGTCCGGCCTTCTGATGTATCTCCCGCATCGGCTTCCAGCATGTCATAGGCTTTGGCTATACTCAGG
>CAJXJM010000350.1 GCA_913054205.1 uncultured Rhodospirillaceae bacterium | reverse complement strand
AATACTTTTCTTTCGTGTTTTAATTCAAGTGACAGTTTACTTAATTAACTTCCGTTCACAACTTTCTTACCTTAGAAAACTGTCACCTGAATTATACGCGTCTTGATTCTCGATGCGCAATATAAGTTGATGCCGAGACGATTATAGCGGCTCCAATCCATGTCCACGCTCCCGGAAATTCGCTGAATATAAAAAATCCAATCAGCGCCGCCCAGATAAGCCGCGTGAAAACAAATGGCTCCAAGGCGCTCACTTCGACATATTTGAATGCCTGCACCATGCAAAGATGGGCAAGGGCGACAAAAACACCTGTTGCGGCAAGCCAGCCCAATTGTTCCAGGCTAGGGGTCTTCCATACGAAAAGCGCAAAACAAAATGATATTGGTGTTTGCAGAATGGCGACATAGGCACTGCAGGTGACTGCGCTATCTGTCTCCGAGAGATGTTTGGCAAACAGTTTGGTGCCGGCGCCGCACGCACCCGACAATATAACAAAAAGAAAGCCAATGCTTAGCGTTTCAAATCCCGGCCGAATGATGACCAAAGCTCCGCAAATTCCGATGCCCAGGGCGATCCATCGGCGCATTTTGATTTTTTCACCCAAAAACAACATCGCGCCAACCGTAACAAATAGCGGCCCGGCCAATCCCAAAGCGACGGCATCGGCGAGAGGAACGAGCGAGAGCGCGGTGTACCAGGCGATTAACGCGGCCACGTTAAAAAAGGCGCGGATAAAATGAAATTTAAATTTTGTCGTTTTAAGCGGCGATAAACCAACTTTTAAAAACCAGGGAACATAGAACAGGGCAGAAAAAAGGTTGGAGAAAAAGGCTATTTCAAAAGGGTGTAGCTCTGGGCCAATATGGCGAACAATACCGTGCGATGCGGTAAAGAAAAAGTTGCTGAATATGGTCAGGCCTGCGGCGAGCAGAAATGTAGATGACACAGCTATTCTGCTCGATGAAGCAGGATTGATCATTTCGGGGGCTCTAAAATTTACGGAAGCGGAGCCTAGCAGTCAAAATACCAAAACAAAAGATGGCAATTAATCAGAGGGGCATTTCCTTAATTCAAATCTATCCGTGCGCCAACCAGGAAGTTATGGCTGGCATATATGCTTTCATACGGCGTTCCATTTTTGTTTGAAAATTCAGGATCCTGGGTTTCGAAATAACGATAGCCGATTTCGATTTTGGTGCGATTATCCAGAGCAAACGTAACGCCGGCCCCTAACTGCATTGCAAAAACCCAATCCATGTCGTCCGCAATGGCATTTTCTTCTACTGAAAGATCATTCAAAAATATTCCAGCGAAACCGACGCCTCCCATAATGAATGGCGTAAGGCGCGAATTATTTGGAAAATCGTAGGCCGCGTTGCCCATAAAGGCGATTGTAGAAACGTCTCCATCGACGACTTCGGTGTTATAAACGGTACTGACCGCTGTACCGGATATTTGTTTCAAAGAGGCGTTTGAATACAAGAATTCACCTTCCAGCCGGAAACCATTATCAAGTTCGGTACCGATGGCACCGCTTAAGCCGAATCCTGGTTGAAACTCTGCATCATAATTATCGCCACCTCCTTCGGAATGGGTTTCACTCAACAGATGTAATCCAAGTGAGCCTCTAAAGTAGGTATTGCGGAGACCCAGAAAACCGATGCGTTCGGTGGGGGTGGCGCGTGGGACGGGCATGTTTTGCGGCACCATGCGCTGTTGCGCTGGCCTTGGTGCCGCCTGCCCTTGAGGTTGACCGGCCTGCGGGAAGGCGCGTTGGATATAGGGATTTTGGGATCCAGAAATTTGTGCGACTTCGACTTTGGTATTTCTGGGAAGGGCGCCAGAACCATCTAGCGAGGCGACCAATCGTGTGTTTGGAATATTTGCGAAGCCCTTAGGCGCAGGAACCATATCAATAACAATGCGATGTCCTCGATTACCGCTCGGCGTAACAAAGAAGGGACGTTTAACTCGAATCGCAGTTTTATTTTTGATCGTCAGGCTACTGCCTTGTGCATCCTTGTGCATCGCTTGCGCTATGTGAAAAACTGGTAATAGTGCCGCGCAAATGACGGGGCAAGGTTTTTGCGTTGTTCCAGGCAGCATAAGGCAGGTCCAACTGTAGGGCCTTACCATCCGATGATACTTTATAGGAAAGATCTGTCGGATAGCTGACGTCCAGAACGATTCGCGTTTTATCAGAATGAGCTCCCACACGTAAATCAGATATTTCGGCCATTTTGCCGGAATGATTCGAACTGGCCACGAGCTCATTACCACTTGCCGGATATACCAATACGGCAAGCGCAAAAACACTCAAAATGGCAGCGATTGGGGATGATTTGCCTGGCAGGAATCCCATCACTAACTCCTAAATATAAATATAGCGCCTATTTAAGGTTTATAATGGGGCCTGAAATGTTAAAATATTGAAAAAATACACGACATATTGTGGTTTTTGAGACCGAAATCCATATTTCTGGTTTACGAGTAGGCGAGGGGGCTAAGTGATCGAAATTAAAGATTCATTCCCAGTTGTCATTGCTGGCGCTGGACCAATCGGTCTCATCCTTGCGATTGAGCTTGGAAACCAGGGCATCGAGTGCCTTGTGGTCGAGCAAGGTGACGGCAAAGTAACTTCGCCGAAAATGCTGACGGTCGGCTACCGCACGATGGAATTTTGCCGCCGCTGGGGATTTGTTGACAACGTTAAAGATTGGGGCTGGCCAAAAGATTATCCGATGGATATTCGATTTATTTCCAGCATGACCGGCCATGAAATTGCCGGCTATGATCGGCCTTCCTATGCAAAGCGCTCAGAATATTGGGGCGATAAAAATGGCCCCGAAGTCTATATCCGCTGTCCTCAATCGGTCTTTGATCCGATCCTCGCAGAGCATGCTGCGTCCTATCCGACGGTGACACTCCGCTATGGCTGTCGGCTGGAAGAGTTTAGCGACTTGGGTGATCGTGCCGAAGTCACTCTCATTGATCAGGCGACAAATGAGCAAAAAACGATCTCCGCCGAATATGTCGCAGCCTGCGATGGTGCGCTCAGCGGGTTACGCCAAGCCGCCCAAGTGGAATTGAGCGACGTCAAAAAACTGAACGGCAATTACAACATTTTTTTTCGCTCGTCCGATCTTTTTGAGAAAGCACGTTCAGGTGGGATCAAAGATTCCGTCACCTATATTTTATATGATGAAGATGGCCATTGGGCGACCATGCAAACGGTGAACGGCAAAGATCTTTGGCGGCTCGATTCCTATCAGGCCCCTGACGATGCCGAAACGGCTGATCCCGAACCTTATTTATTGAAGGCCATCGGGCAGGCGTTCGAACACGAAATCATTGGCGCTTATATGTGGAACCGGCGGGAAGGGCTTGCGGAAA
>CAJXJM010000349.1 GCA_913054205.1 uncultured Rhodospirillaceae bacterium | reverse complement strand
GGATTATACGGCAAAATTAATTGGCAAAATCATGGGGTAAGACCTAAATGATACTGGCCAGCTGACATTTAGAATTATTGTATTGAGGAAGTAACACTAAGATGACGATCAACCAAATCGCGGATGAAGATATTCCAGAAGAATTGCCGCAAGATGAAGAAGACACGGATGCCCCGGAAGAGGTATCGGAAGAACTCCTTGATGAGGATCTCGCGGATTTAAGCGCGGTTTCAGACGAACCTGATCCAGCTGATGTTGATGACGAGGCTGAAGAAGGGGAGGGGGTCGAGGATGCAGAAAAATTACCGCTGACCTATGAAGAGCTCGAATCTGAAATCACCGCCCTCAAAGACCAGCTGTTGCGCGCGTTAGCTGAAGCCCAAAATGTACGCCGCCGGACCGAGCGCGAAAAAACCGACATGTCCAAATACGCGATTACCAACTTTGCCCGCCAAATTGTTTCCGTTGCGGATAATTTAGCCCGTGCGCTAAGCAGCGTTAGCGAAGATGCGCGCGGCGACAATGAAGAATTAAACAATCTTTTTGTTGGCATCGAAATGACGGAAAAGGAATTGATGAATATCTTCGAACAATCCGGCATTAAAGTCGTCGAGGCCATTGGTCAAAAATTTGATCACAGCATCCATCAAGCGATGTTTGAGGTTGAAGACCTCGATCAGCCAGCTGGCCTGGTTATCCAGGAAATGCAGAAAGGCTACGTGCTGCATGATCGGTTGTTGCGCCCGGCAATGGTTGGCGTGTCAAAAGGCGGTCCAAAATTGGAAGAAAACGGCGACGCTGAAACACCTATCGAGCCGCCCAAGGAACAAGCTGCGACGGAAAGCTCATCGGCCTATGAAAAACAGTCAGATGCAGCGGATCAAGTCGCCGACGGCGGAGATTCTCAGCTAGATAAAGAATTGTAGGGAGTTCGACGCCTCAAATTTAATCAAAAAAAAGCTGCATGAGTGGTTGCAGCCGTATAAGTGGCGGCTTATATAACGCCCATACACTAAGTAGCTACGCTGAACACCACTTTTTCAGCAATTACGAAGTTTAATTTTTAACATTTTCTATAACCCGTAAATCACCGATAACCTAGGCGGCGCCTAACGTAGATCGGGCCGCAAGGTTCTGTTGCTAAATTGAGAGGACAGAAAAAAATGAGTAAAGTAATTGGAATTGACTTAGGTACGACAAACTCCTGTATCGCCCTTATGGAGGGGTCTGATGCGAAAGTCATCGAAAATGCCGAGGGTGCTCGGACAACCCCTTCCATGGTTGCTTTTGCAGATGGTGAGGAACGCTTGGTCGGCCAGCCGGCGAAACGTCAATCTGTCACCAATCCGGAAGACACCCTATTTGCCATCAAGCGTTTGATCGGCCGTCGTTATGACGATCCGCTGACCGAAAAAGATAAAGGCCTCGTGCCGTATCACATTGTTTCCGGTGACAATGGCGATGCCTGGGTCGAAGCCAAAGGCGAAAAATATAGCCCGAGCCAAATCAGCGCCTTCATTCTGCAAAAAATGAAAGAGACAGCTGAAAGTTATCTCGGTGAAGATGTCACGCAAGCCGTTATTACGGTACCGGCGTATTTTAACGATTCTCAACGCCAAGCCACCAAAGACGCCGGTAAAATTGCCGGCCTTGACGTGCTCCGCATTATCAACGAGCCGACAGCCGCAGCGCTCGCTTATGGTTTGGATAAAACCGAAAGCGGCACCATCGTTGTTTATGATCTCGGCGGCGGTACTTTCGATGTCTCCGTCCTCGAAATTGGTGACGGCGTGTTCGAAGTTAAATCCACCAATGGCGATACGTTCTTGGGCGGTGAAGACTTTGATCAATGCATCATAGATTATCTCGCTGATGAGTTTAAAAAAGAGCAGGGCGTCGATCTTCGCGAAGATCGCTTGGCCCTTCAACGTCTGAAAGAAGGTGCTGAGAAAGCCAAAGTTGAACTGTCGAGCACGATGCAGACGGAAGTAAACCTGCCGTTTATCACGGCAGATCAAAGCGGTCCAAAACACCTGAACATCAAACTGACCCGCGCAAAGCTTGAAGCCCTGGTCGAGAAGCTTATTGAGCGGACGATTGCACCGTGTAAATCTGCGCTGAAAGACGCCGGTATTACGGCGGGCGAAATTGATGAAGTGATCTTGGTTGGTGGTATGACCCGGATGCCAAAAGTTCAGGAAATCGTGCAAGAGTTCTTTGGCCGTGAGCCCCATAAAGGGGTGAACCCGGACGAAGTTGTTGCTCTTGGTGCGGCGATCCAGGCCGGCGTTCTGCAAGGCGATGTTAAAGATGTTTTGTTGCTCGACGTTACGCCCCTATCCTTGGGTATCGAAACCTTGGGCGGTGTATTTACGCGGCTTATTGATCGCAACACAACGATCCCAACACGCAAAAGCCAGGTGTTCTCAACCGCTGAAGACAATCAGGGCGCCGTAACCATTCGCGTGTTCCAGGGCGAACGTGAAATGGCGGCAGATAACAAGCTGCTTGGGCAGTTTGATTTGATCGGCATTCCGCCAAGTCCGCGCGGCTTGCCGCAGATTGAGGTGACCTTTGATATTGATGCCAACGGTATTGTCAATGTGTCCGCCAAAGACAAAGCGACAGGCAAAGAACAACAAATTCGTATCCAGGCTTCCGGCGGATTGTCCGACGCTGACATTGACCAAATGGTTCAGGACGCAGAAGCGCATGCCGATGAAGACAAAGAACGCAAGGAAATGGTCGAAGCCAGAAACAATGCAGATTCTTTGGTTCATTCGACCGAGAAAAACCTGAGCGAATATGGCGATAAAATTTCTGAAGAAGAAAAAGCAGAAATTGAAACGGCTGTAACCGTTGTTAAAGATGTCCTCGCCAATGAAGAGGCAAATGCGGTAGAGCTCAAAGAAAAATCTGATGCTTTGATGGAAGCAGCAATGAAACTTGGCGAAGCAATGTATAAAGCAAGCCAGGAAGAAGGCGGCGAAATGCCAGAAGGCGGTTTTGATCCCAACAACATGGCGGCTGGAATGGGCGGCGATGCCGGAGATGACACGATCGTCGACGCTGAATTCGAAGAAGTCGACCCTGATGTAAAAGATAGCGAGAAGAAGGAAGACAGCTAGTCTTTAGAAACAGTGTAACGGGCGTCTGCCATAGGTTTTATGGAAGCGCCCGATGCATGTATAAGGGTAGGTCAGCCTAATGGCGAAAGAAGATTATTATACAACGCTCGGCATAGATCGAAACGCTTCTCAGGACGTCATAAAAAAAGCGTATCGGAAAATGGCGATGAAGTATCATCCTGACCGAAATGCGGATGATCCTGAGGCCGAAAAGAAGTTCAAAGAAGTCAATGAAGCCAATGACGTGCTTTTCGATGAGGAAAAGCGCGCGGCCTATGATCGTTTTGGTCCCGCGGCG
>CAJXJM010000348.1 GCA_913054205.1 uncultured Rhodospirillaceae bacterium | reverse complement strand
ACCACCACCCAGGCCTTCTTCCGCTGGCTGGAAAATAAAATGTACGCATCCTTCAAAATTTTTCGTTTCCGCAAGATAACGAGCTGCACCGAGAAGCATCGTTGTGTGTCCATCGTGACCGCAGGCATGCATTTTCCCATCATGAACGGATTTATGGTCAAATGTGTTGGTTTCCAGAATTGGCAACGCATCCATGTCGGCGCGAAGGCCAATGGCGGTAGAATAATTACCAACCCGAAGCGTTCCGACAACGCCGGTTTTACCCAGTCCGCGATGGACATCAATTCCAAAAGACTTGAGCTTTTCCGCCACCAGATCGGACGTTCGGTTTTCTTCAAAACCCAACTCAGGATGGGCATGAATATCGCGTCGCCATGATGTTAGGTCCTCATGGAAATCGGTAATTTTCTCTAGTGATTTCATTGGTGTCCTCAAATTCTGAATCAAGACATGGATTGTGGGTGGATCAAGGCTGCGAGATGACGTCGCATAGGTTACAGATTTTTGTTCTGAATTATTCTTCAGGAACTACGGTTTTCCTCAACCGCATGGCAGGCAACGATGGTATCGCCACTTTTTTGAAGCTGTGGCGACTCTTGACGGCAACGTTCGTTGGCGAAAGGACAGCGCGGATGAAATGAACATCCGTTTGGCGGATCAATGGGATTGGGCACCTCTCCCTGAACCGGCAGCCGCGCCTTTCCGGTCATGTCCATATCCGGAATGGCATTGAGCAATAGCCGTGTATAAGGATGCTTCGGATTTTTAAAAAGATCGCTAGCCGTGGCAATCTCACACAACCGGCCCAGATACATAACTCCTATTTTATCGGAAACATGATACACGACAGCCAGATTGTGGCTGATAAACAGATAGGTCAGCCCCAAACGACGTTGCAGGTCTTTCATGAGATTTAGAATTTGGGCCTGTACCGAAACATCGAGGGCAGAGGTGGGTTCATCGCAAACAAGAAATTCAGGTTCACTCGACAAAGCCCGTGCAATTGAAATTCTCTGGCGTTGACCACCGGAAAATTCATGCGGAAATTTATCACCGTCGGCGGGGGATAAGCCAACCTGTGTCAACAACTCACCGACACGGTCACGTATTTCCTCAGATGAACGGGCCAGTTTAAAAACACGAATGGGTTCGGAGACTATGTCGCGGACCCGCCAACGCGGATTGAGGCTGGCGTAGGGGTCTTGGAAAATCATCTGCCAGCGCCGGCGAACCGCATTCGCTTCTTTTTTGTCAGTGACGTTGCTTAGGTTTATGCCATCGAAGATGATCTCCCCACGAGATGGTCTGTGCAGACCAACGATAAGTTTAGCGACCGTTGATTTTCCACAACCGGATTCACCAACCAGCGAAAAGGTCTCACCTTTGTTAATCTCGAAAGACAACCCGTCGACGGCCTTTAAAATCTGTTTCGGCTGATTTTCCAAAACACGGGCCAGCCAGGGTTTGGACACGTCAAAGTGCTTGGCAAGGTCTCTGACCTCTAATACCGCCGGGCCCGCCGCCGCAGATTGTGGATTGCCCTCAGGCATTGGCTCTCTCCATGTCGAATTTCCAGCAAGCCGCCATATTTGAGCCTTCAGTTTTCATCAGGTCCGGACGCTCGACAAAACACCTCTCGGTCGTTTCGGGGCAACGTGGGTTAAATGCACAACCCTGCGGAATTTCATTTAATCTTGGCATAGAGCCATCGATTTGCTGAAGCACGTCAACATCGTGTCCAACAACCGGAATGGAGCCCATCAAGCCGTGGGTGTAGGGATGTTTTGCGTGTTTAATAACGTCTCGGACATCGCCGATTTCGGCAATTCGCCCGGCATACATAACGGCGACGCGGTCCGCAGTTTCAGCGATAACCCCCATGTCGTGCGTAATCAACATGACGGCGGTTTTATGGTCTTTGCAAAGGCGTTTGAGCAGAGCAATGATTTGCGCCTGAATAGACACATCCAGCGCCGTCGTTGGCTCGTCGGCGACGATTAATTTAGGATTGGCGCAAAGCGCCAGGGCGATAACCACGCGTTGGCGCATCCCGCCTGAAAATTCATGAGGGTATGAATCAATTCGCTTTGCTGCAGCGGGAATCCCAACTTCTTCCAACAATTCGATTGCCCGCGTTTTTACCTGTTTCACGGTCATATCCATATGAACAAGAATCGTCTCAGTCAGTTGCTTGCCGACTGTATAAAGTGGATTGAGGCTGGTCAGCGGATCTTGAAAAATAGCGCCGATTTTCTTACCGCGAATTTTCCGCATATCTTCATAATCAAGATTGTCTATACGCTCACCCTCCAGCCAAATCTCTCCAGCGGCAACCCGACCGGGCGGCTCAAGCAGGCCAATGATCGAGGCCCCGGTCAAAGATTTGCCTGCGCCGGATTCTCCGACCACTCCGAGAACCTCTCCAGGTTCGATAGTAAACGACACGTCATCGATAGCCAGGAGCGTTCCGCGCCGGGTTGGGAATTCAACTCGAAGGTTTTTCACCTCTAGCAGACTCATTTCCGGCTCCTAACGAAGTTTGGGGTTAAGAGCATCACGAAGCCAGTCCCCCAATAGGTTGACGGCCAGAACCAACGTAACCAGGGCAACACACGGGAACAGGATAATCCACCACTCACCAGAAAATAGATAATTGTTACCAATTCGGATTAAAGTACCGAGGGACGGTGTTGTCGGTGGTACACCGACACCCAGAAATGACAACGTTGCCTCGGTAATGACGGCGAGCGCCAAACCGAGTGTGGCAAACACCAGCACAGGTCCCATGACATTGGGTAGCACATGACGAAGCATAATCAGAAATGGATGAACCCCGATAACCTGGGCCGCAGCAACATATTCCTTGTTGCGTTCGACCATGGTAGAGCCTCTGGTCACCCTGGCATACTTTGGCCATTCAGAAACACCAATGGCTAAGATCAATACATAGACGGCCATTTCAACCTGCATGTTCCGTGGCAGCAAAATGGCAACGACCCCATTGATCATCAGCGCAATCAGAATGGCCGGAATTGCCAACTGTACATCAGCCGCACGCATGATAACGGCATCCGTCCAGCCCCCTAGGTATCCGGCAAGTAAACCGGTGCTGACGCCGACAACAACCGAGAAGATGACCGCGGAGAATCCGACAATCAGCGAAACCCGGCTGCCATACATAATGGTCGACAGAATGTCGCGTCCCTGATCATCCGTCCCAAGTAGAAACTTGGACATGCCGTCTTCAATCCACGCCGGCGGCGTAGACGCTTCCATCAAATCCAATGATGCCGGATCAAATGGGTTGTGCGGCGCAAGCCAAGGAGCGAAACCGGCGCCAATGAAAAATATCACCGTCGCAATTGCCGATACAACCGCAACCGGATTTCTTTTGAAACTGTAAAAGAGGACGCTGTCCAGTATCCGACCCC
>CAJXJM010000347.1 GCA_913054205.1 uncultured Rhodospirillaceae bacterium | reverse complement strand
AATGCGGCCTTGGTTTTTAGGCGGACGCAAGATGCGATCTAAAGGCGTTTTTCATGGGTTGGGTCTTTTGCGCGATCAAAGCAGTGATTGGCGGAACAACTTTGAGGCGGTATGGGCCCGCGAAGCGAATTCCGGGCGCAGCAAGTTACAGATCGCCCAGGCTGTCGATTGCGCCGATTGGCTGCCACATGATTTGTTGATCAAGCTCGACCGTTGCTTAATGGCGCATGGCGTGGAAGGTCGGACACCGTTGCTCGATAAAAAAGTTGCAGATGTTGCAATGCTGTTGCCAGATGATCTCAAAGTGCGGGGTCGCATTGGCAAATATTTACTGCGGAAATGGTTAGAGCAAAAACTGCCCGAAGCGCGGCCGTTTGATAAAAAGAAAGGCTTCACCGTTCCCGTCGCCGAATGGATGGGTCGGCGCGGCGGTAAACTCGGAAAGCTGGTCGCAGCGCAAGAAAGCATCAAAGATGTTTGTGATCCGGTAGGCGTTGAAAAGCTATTTGCTTCGCTGGAAGGCAGCGCTGTTAAAAGAAATGGCCAGGCCGCATGGGTGTTGTTGTTCTACGCGCTGTGGCACCGCCGCCATATCGAAGGCATTGCACCGGCAGGTGACGTATTTGAGTGTTTGGGGGGTTAAAACCGGGCTGGTCCCGGATCAAGTCCAAGTGCCACCCGCCCATAGGCCGTGAGGTAAATGTCCCAATTGGTTTGATGATGAGCGCCGGCGGCTTTGACATCGCGGAGCGCCTATTGGATACGGTTTGACATATAAAGACCGTTACCGCCCCAAGCTGCGAAGAGGCGCTCTACGGCTGCGTTGCTGAGCTTGTTGCAATAAGCCATATTGCGTTTGCCTTGGAGGCGGATAAGGTCCGACACCTTTTCACCCTTTGCCAATATCCCCTGCATTAAGTCAATATTTCGCAGCATGACGGATTCCGCGGCGTAGGCATCAGCGGCCGATTCCGCAACCCGCATCTGAATGCTCTGAAACTGAGCGATTTTGTTATCGAAGCGATTGACCCGCGTGTCCATGGCTTCGATGAATTCTTCAACAACGCCAGCGGCGATGCCGATATTGACCGAGACCAATGAGTAGGGCGCGATCGCCAGGCGCGGTAGACGAAAGATCGGATTATCATAGAGCTTCGAGCCCGGCGTTGTACCCCTCAAGGCCTTCCTGCGCCGGAAAGGCCCTGTGGTCAGGGATAAAACAGTCTTTGAATTCAACGAATTTACTGCCGGTGCCGACCAAAGCAAAGGTATCCCAGTTATGGATGATTTGATCGGGCGTGATTGGTGTGAGAATTTGCATCATGCCGCTGCCATCGGCGAGCGTGCTGGAATTTGAGAGCCAGGTTGCATGGTCGCAGCCGGATGAAAATGTCGCCCATCCGTTCAGTAAGTAGCCGCCGTCGGTAGGCGTTAACGTGCATTTATTGGCAATGGATTCTTTGGTGCCGGTATTGCCGCCGGAAGAGATCGCAACGTCCGGGCCATCTGCCCAAATCTCGGCTTGAGCCTTATCTGAGAAACCGGCGACGGTATTGGCGTGCTCGGTGAATACAGCAAGTACCCAGGCAGAGGACGCGCAGCCTTTGGCGACTTCCATGACAATACGGCAGAGCACGTCCCAGCCCATTTCATAGCCGCCATATTTTTTCGGCATGCAGACGCGGAAAAATTCATTGGCTTTATATTCAGCGACCGTCGCGTCTGGAAGGCGCTTGAGTTCCTCGCATTCTCGCGCTCTCGCACGCAAATCCGGGATCATCGCCGTTGCGCGCGCAACAAGCTCATCGGCCGTCGGAATGACTTTTTGGTCGGACACGGTGTCCATAAATTACCCCCTTATTATATTTTTAAATAGCCTATCATTGGCGTTGATCAAAAAAAAGCCCCCGACCCATCGGGCCGAGGGCGTGCTTTAAATAAAAATCCAAATTTACCAATCCTGTTTGAGGCGCCATAAGGATGCAGAAATTTATCGGTAATTGTTGGGAGGCATCATGCCAGATTGGATAAACCTTCATGTATTAGCGCTCATTGCCGTTGCCTTGCAATTTGGCGGCATGGCTTATTTTGCATTTATGTTCACGCCGATGGTCTTCAAGTATGTCGATCGCGAAGATGCCGCGCATTTTTTGCGTCAGGTATTTCCGGTTTATTATCGTTCAAACGCTGTTATCGCGATTTTACCCGCATTGGCGCTGATCCCGGGGCAATCCTATGAAATTGAAGTTGGCACCATGTTGGCAATTGCTGCTTCCTTTTTATTTTCGGCGCGCGTGTTTGTGCCGATGGCAGCTAAGGCCCGCGAAGAAAACAACGACGCTAAGTTCAAAATGGTCCATCGTGCCAGTGTCATTCTACACATGATCCAATTTGTCGCTGTTCTCGTAATATTGATCAGATTGGCACAATAGACTGATTGAAGTGGGTAAGATAAACCGTTAAATCCACTCTACATTGAAATCCAAAAAAATTAGGAATGTATAAAAATGACTGAAGCTCCAATGACGCCAGAAGAACGTAAACAATCCTGGCTCAAAATTTCCGTTATTACGGAAGAACAGTTTGATGCAATGCGGGAAGAGCAAGGTGCTCGCCAAGTTCATGTGCCGCAACCCGGCGATGACGCGCCTGACTTCGAATTAGATGTGCTGGATCCTGATCGCAAACGCTCGGGCGAAACGGTTCGGCTTTCATCGCTGAGAGGGAAACCTGTTGCGTTAATGTTTGGGTCGTACACCTGACCTCCCTTTCGCAAACAGACCGTGCGTCTGAACGAGCTATACAAAACCTACAAAGACCAAGTCGAGTTCCTCTGCATTTACACGCGGGAAGCCCATCCTTCCGATGGCTGGCAAGTGCATGACAATCTTGAAGAAGACATCATTGTGCCGGAGCCGACCACAGATGAAGCCCGCACAGAAGTCGCTTCCAGCTGCCAGATCAAGTGTGATATGCAAATGCCAATGCTGATCGACAGCATCGACAATGACGTTGAGGAGAAATATATCTCACTGCCGATGCGTCTTTTTGTCATCGATGCTGATGGCAAGATCACCTATACCGGCGGCCGCGGTCCTCGCGATTTCGATCCCGAGAGCTGGGAACAAGCGATCAAGACACTGATTACGAATTAAATTAATTAACAACAGTTGTTAATTAAGGAAGATGTGAATTTGTGTAATAAAGTGACTGCCACCTAATTAAGTGAATTCGGTCGGGCTCAGATAATGAGTCTGGCCTTTTTACTGTACCATTTTCGGCAGCCAGATAGCGACTTCGGGGACGGCTATCAATAGACCGAGGACAAACACTTCAATCGCGATAAACGGTAGGGCCGACATCACAACTTGCCCAATTGTCGTCTCAGATGGCGCGATGCCTTTCATCACATAGAGTAGCAAGCCAAAGGGCG
>CAJXJM010000346.1 GCA_913054205.1 uncultured Rhodospirillaceae bacterium | reverse complement strand
GCGAGGCCGCAATAGGGATCTTCCGGCACCGATTTAGCCATGGCGACAACGCGCTCGACCAATTCGTCCAACGCATCCGGATTGATGTCTGATGATGAAACGATGGCCTGGCGTTTGCCAACCAGGGCGCGAAGGCCAATGTCAGCGCTTTCTGAACGCTCTAACTTCTCCGGATTGCCGAGCCGTTGAGCGACCGCCAAAGACTGGCTTTCAATATGCACCGCATCAGCTGCATCGGCGCCTTTGGCTTTTGCCTTGGCGAGTAAATCTTCCAGCAGATTGAGCATATTGGTGTCGGTCATTTTCTGAGGTCCTAAATTTTTTTGTTATTTCCAGATCGATTTGCCGCTACCGGGCAGTCCGAGGTTGTCCCACATGTCGGAGACCTTCTCAATCACTTCATCATCCATGCGGATGACCTTGCCCCAATCCCGTTTGGTTTCGGGCGGGAGCTTGTTGGTGGCATCCATGCCGATCTTGCCGCCGAGGCTAGGCTCAGGTGAGGCAAAATCGAGATAATCAATCGGCGTGCCTTTAATCATCGTAATGTCACGCACCGGATCCATGCGCGTCGAGATCGCCCAAATGACGTCTTCCCATTTGCGTATATCGATGTCGTCATCGACGACGATGACAAATTTTGTATAGAGAAATTGCCTGAGATACGACCAGACTCCCATCATGATCCGCTTGGCATGGCCGGGATAGGCTTTTTTGATCGAGACCACTGCAACCCGGTAGGAGCAGCCTTCCGGCGGCAACCAGAAATCAACGACCTCTGGGAACTGCTGAATGAAAAGCGGAATGAACAGCTCGTTGAGCGCTTCTCCGAGGACAGAAGGTTCATCCGGCGGCCGTCCTGTAAATGTCGACAAATAAATCGGGTCTTTCCGCATGGTGATGGCGCTGATCGTGAAGGTCGGAAATTTTTCAACGGCGTTATAATAGCCGGTGTGATCGCCATACGGTCCTTCGTCTTGATAGTCATCTAAAGAGACATGGCCCTCGAGCACGATCTCCGCTTCCGCCGGCACTTTAAGCGGCACGGTTTTACAGGTCACGAGTTCGACCTTTTGATTTCTAAGCAGCCCGGCAAACTGATATTCAGACATTGTGTCAGGTATCGGCGCAACAGCAGCCAGAATAGTGCCGGGATCAGCTCCAATCACCACGGCAACCGGCATCGGCTCCGTCTGTTTGGCAAAATGCTGCGCACCGCCGCGATGTTTGAGCCAGCGCATCAGCGTGGTGTTTTTGCCGGTGACCTGCATTCGGTAGATGCCGAGATTGAAATTATCAGCTTTGTCATTATCTGGTGCTTGAGAAACCACCAATGGCCAGGTGATTAAGGGCGCGGGTTCATCGGGCCAGCAAGTTTGAATGGGCAAATCAGCGAGATCGATATCATCGCCTTCTAGAACAATTTGCTGGCAAGCCGCAGAAGAAACTGTCTTGGGTTTCATCGCCATCGCCGTTTTAACAATCGGCAACATGCCAATGGCTTCTTTCCAGCCGCCGGGAGGCTCGGGTTGGCGCATAAAGGCAAGTGTCTCGCCGAGCGCTCGCAGATTTTCCGGCTCACGCTCCATTCCCCAGGCAACGCGTTCGACGGTTCCGAACAAATTAATCAACACCGGAAGGTCGTATTTTTCGCCGTTTTCTCTAATGACGTTCTCGAATAGGACAGCCGGTCCGCCTTCAGCCAGAAGACGGGTCTGAATCTCGGTCATTTCCAAATAAGGCGAAACCGGCGCTGTTACCCGTTGTAACCGGCCCTCAGCTTCAAGTTTCGCGATAAATTCCCGTAAATTCTTAAAGGCCATAAATCTCTCATTTAATCTGTAAAAAATGGCCAGTTACAGGCCAGATATTGGTCATCTAACGGTATGGGATTAGTTCCTGAGGTCAAGCCAAAGATTGGTTTTGTCCGATATTGGAAAAACAGCCAATTTAAGGCGAGTGAGTAAGATCATTGCGCTTAATCCCATCCCCCGATACCCTATTGAATACACAAGAGTTTATGGCCGTTGGGGAGCGGCTATAGAATATCTTTTTGTTTAAATTTGGTTGGATAGAGGCAAAGAGCCATGGCTACCGAAAACAACACGGATGCATCCTCAACCGAGAATGCAGATCACAGCACCGAATACCGACGGTTGATTGAGTTGGGCATCGCACTATCGGCGGAGCTTGATCACAATAAACTGATGGAAAGCATCTTGCTGGCGGCAAAAGAGTTCTGCAATGCAGACGCTGGAACGCTGTATCTGATGAGCAATGACAACGAGCTCGGCTTTCAGATCATTCGCAACGATTCTCTTGGCATTGCGCTTGGCGGCACGACCGGCAAAGACATCGATTTCCCCGCGGTAAAAATCTTCGATGAAAACGGTGAGCCCAATCTCAACAACGTCTCGGCGGCGGCTGCCGTCACCGGCCAAACCATTAATATCCGGAATGCCTATGCCTCCAACCGTTATGATTTTTCAGGCACCAAAAAATTTGACGACTCCACCGGCTATCATTCGCAATCATTTCTGACTGTGCCTTTAAAAAATCATGAGGGCGATGTGATCGGTGTGTTGCAGCTTTTAAATGCTCAAGACAAAGACACCGGCGAGGTTCGGGATTTCTCCGAAGAGATAGAGCCGTTGATCGAGGCTTTGGCGTCGCAAGCAGCCGTGTCGCTCAATAACCAAATGTTGTTGCAAGCGCAAAAAGAACTTCTCGATGCCTTTATCGAGCTGATTGCCGGCGCAATTGATGCGAAGTCGGCCTATACCGGCGGCCATTGTCAGCGTGTGCCGGAACTCACCAATATGCTCGCCAAGGCGGCCTGCGAGTCTGATGATCCCCGCTTTAAAGATTTCGATCTCACCGAGGAAGAATGGTACGAGCTGCACATCGCGGGCTGGCTGCATGATTGCGGCAAAGTAACAACGCCTGAATATGTCGTCGACAAAGCAACCAAACTTGAGACCATCTATGACCGCATCCATGAAGTTCGGATGCGTTTTGAAGTGCTCAAACGCGATGCCGAAATAGAGATGCTCAAAGGCGTCATTGATGGCGGTGATGTGACCGAGCTCGGCAAAATTTTTGAACAGCGCATTCAACAACTTGATGAAGATTTTGCCTTTGTCGGCGAATGCAATGTCGGCGGTGAGTTCATGGCCGATGAAAATATTGACCGGTTAAAACAAATCGCCAAAGAAACCTGGGCGCGTACGCTGTCTGATCGTATTGGTATTTCCCACGAGGAAGCGAAGCGCAAAGAACGTGAACCTGAAAAAAGTTTGCCTGCCCTCGAACATCTATTGGATGACCGCGCCGATCACGTCATCATCCGCGAAGGCCATGATCTCATGCCGCCGGATAATAAATGGGGCTTTTCGATGGAAGTGCCGGAACATAAATTCAATCTTGGCGAAGTTTACAATCTCAGCGTTAA
>CAJXJM010000345.1 GCA_913054205.1 uncultured Rhodospirillaceae bacterium | reverse complement strand
GGAGGATCGAAGAGAGGGTGACTTACTTCGCCTCGAATAAATAAGTTCGAATAGTCAGTAAAACGCCTTCGATGTTCTCCATCACTTCATTATTCCAAAAGCGAATAACATTATAACCTTGTCGATTTAGCCAATCTGTTCGTTGCTGATCATAATCGACGCAAAGCGCATGTTGTCCACCGTCCAGCTCAACGATCAATCTAACTTTGTGACAAACAAAGTCGACAAAGTAGGGACCCATCGAGACCTGTCGCCGAAAATAAAATCCATCCAACTGAAACGCACGGAGTCTTTTCCAAAGCCGCTTTTCTGCATCGGTGGAATTTAATCTTAATTGTCGCGCTCTTTGATTTGTCAAAATATCACCCTCACCCCGACCCTCTCCCATCAAGGGAGAGGGGGAAGAATAGGCGACCGGTTTGGTGGTCGATAGGACGTGCCAAGAAGATGTCCCCGAAGAAATGTCGTCACCCTGGACTTGATCCAGGGTCCAGAAATGCATGAAATAAACTGGATTCTGGCCTGCGCCAGAATGACGATGATAATCTAGGCCGCGTGATCCAAAATGATCTTGATACAGCTGGAATCGCCGCCATCGAGCATGTCGAGGGCTTTGTTGATCTCACCAAATGAGAAATTGTGGGTGATGAGCGGTTCGAGATTGACGACGCCGCGCTGAACAAAATCGATGCTGGCGGGGTAGTCTTCGGGCTTGGCGACGCGGGCATTCACAACCTGGATTTCTTTAAAATAAAGATTGTAGAACGGCAGTTCGGCCTGGGTCTGGGTGTAGATGCCAAATGGTAAAATGCGCCCGCCAAGGCGGACCAGCTCAATGGCTTGGGCGAGGATGGAGAGTTGGCCAACACTTTCGATCACCAGATCGACGCCGCCTTTCTCGCCGGTGACCTCTAATATTTGATCTTTTAGATCCTCTGATGGCGCGAATGTATAATCAGCGCCGAGTTCTTCCGCGAGATCGCGCTTCCATTCAGTCCGCGTCACACCAATCACCGGATAGGCGCCACAGGCTTTGGCGAGTTGGACATGCAGCAGACCGGTGACGCCAAGACCAAATACCAGGACAGCCTCGCCGGGTTTTATCCCTGCCATACGTTGCGCGTGCAGGCAAGTTGTCAACGGCTGGATCAGCGGGGCAACGCCAAGGTCCATGTCTTTGGGCAGCGCATGCACATTACGGCTGGGTGCGACCATATAATCGGCAAAGCCGCCCGACACATCACGGCCGATCAAGCCGCCATTGGGGCAGAGATTGGTTTGGCCATCCCGGCAGTTGTAACACGAGCCGCAGTAATAAGCCGGGTCTACAATGACAGGGGTGCCGGGGGAGAGGTCTCCGCCGGAGACAACCTCGCCAACCGTTTCGTGACCCATGATGCGGGGATAGTCGACTGGGATACCGCCTTGAAAGATTTTCAAATCGGTGCCGCAGATGCCGGTTTTGGTCACCCGGATGAGGGTTTCATCCGGCCCTGCTTCCGGCATATCGACTTCTTGTTCCACCACTTCTTTAGGAGCAGTGAGCATCATGGATTTCATAGACGTCTATCCAGCTATTTAGGCTTAACTGGATATTTTGGCTCGCCGCCATTGAGGATTGTCGCAACGTCCGTCGCAACAGTCGTCTGCAAATCAAGCAAGGCGTCTTCTGAATAAAAACCGGTATGCGGCGTCAGTACAACGTCATCTCGACCCAACAATGGGTTGTCGGCTGCAGGTGGCTCTTCCGGCAATACATCCAAGCCGGCGCCGGCAATTTCACCGGCGTCCAAGGCCTTGGCGAGATCATCGATATCAACCAATGGCCCGCGCGCGGTATTGATCAGGAAGGCCGAGTTTTTCATCTTTTTGAAGGCGTCCATGTTGAACATATTTTCTGTTTCTGGCGTCAAAGGCGCGTGAACAGAAACATAATCAGAGCGGCCCAAGAGATCGTCGAGCTCGACTTTTTCAACATTGAGACGGGAGAAAACGTCGTCCGGGCAATAGGGATCGGAAGCGATGACATTAATGCCAAAAGCTTGCGCTTTGCCGACGATCTGCTGCGGGATATTGCCAAGACCGATGAGGCCAAGGGTTTTACCGCGAAAGCGACCGATTGGTGTTACGGCGGGCATTTCCCAGCGGCCTTCTGAAGCAAGCTTATTGGCATACGGAATTTTACGCGCGCAAGACAGCAGCAACGCCATCGCGTGATCGGATACTTCATCCAGGCAATAGACCGGCGCATAACATACCTGAATGCCTTTTTCAGTGGCGGCGGCGATGTCGATGTTATCGGTACCGACGCCAAAACGGCCAATGGCTTTACAATTGTTGAGGCCGGCAATGACTTCGGCATTAATCTGGCTATAGGTCACCAGCAATGCATCAGCATCGGCGGCAACGGCCAAAATACTTTCGGCCGATGTATCGGCGGACATGCGAAACTCTTCCGTGGTTACGCCTGAAAGTGCTTCGACGGCGAGGTCGAGATTCGGAAATACCGAGTCTGCGACAGCAATGATTTGATTGGACATAATATTTTACCCCTTATTGAACAGTTCGTCGTAAACAGTATAAATGGTACTCTTATATATGAATATGGCAGGCTGAATAGCATCCGATTTGCGGTCTTGCCAGCGGTTTTTAGTCTTATATAAGACTCAGTTGTTGACAGGGCCTATCTAAAAAGAATAGGTTCCGAGAAATTCAGAGGTCTTATATAAGACTTAATGAAGACAATAGATAACACAGGGGATATAAAAGGGACGAGATAGCCTCAAAAGTCTCTTTAAAAAAATATCCTCCATGAAGGAAAAGCCTAAATGAAACAAATCAATGTCGGTATTATTGGAACTGGCTGGTGCGGTGGCATTCGCGCCAATACCTGCGTCGCCAGTCCTCTTGTGAAAGATTTGCACATTGCAGAGAATAAACCGGAGAGATTGGCAGAGGTAAAAGAGCTTACCAATCCAGTTAGCGCTGTTGCGGATTATACCAAGCTTCTCCAGAACGATGACATTGATGCCTTTTTCATCTCAGTGACGCCGGAAGATATGCACCATCCAATAGCAAAAACCTGCTTGGAAGCTGGCAAACATGTGTTTCTTGAAAAACCATTGTCGCTAACCTTGGCTGAAGCTGATGAGTTGGTTGAATTGGCTGAAAAAAACGACGTTAAATTCACCATAGGTTATTCTCAGAGATTTAATCCAAAATTTGCCTACGTAAAAAAATGTATGAATGAGGGCACGTTGGGGAGCCCCGTATCCGCTGTCGTCAGCCGCCACATAACGCGTAGCCTTGGTACTAAAATTGGCGGCCGAATTAAGCTGTCACCAGCCGCGATGGAAGCCACTCATGATCTTGATTTCCTGCTCTGGTGTTTTGAGCCTGCCAAGGCGATCCGGGTGTATTCGCAGTCTGCTTACGGTGTTATGAAAGATGTTACCGGC
>CAJXJM010000344.1 GCA_913054205.1 uncultured Rhodospirillaceae bacterium | reverse complement strand
TAAATTTAATTAATCATTGTTTTCAGTGACTTATTTTATTGACTTTTGAAATTTACGCAATTTTGCGACATTGCGATTGTGCTCGGCCAAATTGCGCGCAAACGCATGTCCACCGCTACCATCTGCAACGAAATAGAGCTCTCCGGTATCTGCCGGATGGAGAACAGCCTCAATCGCCGCCCGGCCTGGATTGGCAATCGGTGACGGCGGCAAACCATTGTTGAGGTAGGTATTGTAGCGGCTTGGCGTTTTGAGATCTTTTCGGCTTAAAGGGCGACCTAATTCGCTTTGCCCCTTTGTCAGACCATAGACGACGGTTGGATCAGATTGCAGCCGCATGTTGATGCGCAGCCGATTTATGAAGACACCGGCAACACGTGCGCGCTCTGCAGCTCGGCCGGTTTCTTTCTCAACAATTGACGCCAAGATAGCCGCTTCATTTTTGGTCGAAAATGGTAAATTAGGAGAGCGTCTTGCCCAAAGTGTATCGAGCGCCTCTGCCATTCCATCTTGCATCCGCTTGGCAAGCGTGTTGCGCCTATCGCCAAACGTAAAGTGATAGGTTTCGGGCAATAGATCGCCCTCTTTGACCTGTACGACAACGCCGCCCGACAAACCTTCGGTTTTTTTCAAAATACTCAGAACCTCAAAGGTTGTTAATCCTTCCGCGATCGTTAAACGCCGCACAACCTGTTTTCCGTTTTGCAAAATTTCCAAAACGCCGCGCGGGCTGACTTCTTTGGGAAAGCTAAACTCCCCCGCCTGAAGTGATTTGTCTGCAGCGATTGTCCGTGCGGCCATGCTCAGTATAAGCGGAATTTTAATGACATTGTGGCGGGCCAGCAAAATAGCGATGCGCTCAATGCCAACACCACGCGGAATAACAATTATTTTTTCAGAAGCCAGTGGACCGGGACGCACAAATTCAGTATATCCCCAAAATCCCAGACCCGAGACACCAATAATGATTAGAAAAAAGAGAACCCCAAGCCAGCGAAGAACGCGTCCCATGGGGCTTTAAACCAATTCAGAAATGACTAGACTGGCGTTCGTACCACCAAATCCAAAGGAGTTTGATAAGGCTCTGCGAACTGGGCGTTCCTGGGCCTCATGCGGTACGAGATTAATGTCACATCCATCTGAAGGATTATCGAGATTCAATGTTGGTGGAACGATATTGTTCTGAATTGCCAGAATTGAGAATATCGCCTCAACCGCGCCCGCGGCACCCAATAAATGTCCAATAGCGGATTTAGTTGAAGACATCGCGATGTCATACGCAGCGTCGCCAAATAATCGTTTTACTGCCGCAAGTTCTATCTCGTCACCCAGCGGCGTTGAAGTACCATGCGCATTCACGTAATCGATATCTTCGGGATTTAGCTCCGCGCGTTTAAGCGCCGCCTGCATTGATCTGAAGGCTCCGTTACCGTCAGCCGCCGGCGCAGTAATATGGTGGGCATCACCCGACATTCCATAGCCAATAATTTCAGCATAAATTTTAGCGCCGCGTTTTTTGGCGTGCTCTAATTCTTCCAGCACGACGACCCCTGCACCTTCGCCAATGACAAAACCGTCTCGATCGACATCCCACGGACGAGATGCTTTTTCCGGGGTATCGTTAAAACCTGTTGAAAGCGCCCTAGCTTGGGCAAAACCATGGACACCCAACTCGCAAATCGCCGCTTCAGCACCGCCGGCAACCATCACGTCGGCATCTTCCCACATGATAATCCGCGCTGCATCTCCAATGGCATGCGCACCCGACGAACACGCCGTAACGACTGCATGGTTTGGACCTTTGAAGCCATGTTTGATAGCAACTTGGCCGGACGCAAGATTGATCAAACTTGAAGGAATGAAAAACGGACTAAGCCGACGAAAATTCCCCGCATGGATTTTAGCTGCACTTGCTTCGATCTCTGGCAGGCCACCGATGCCAGAGCCAATAAGAACGCCTGTTTTTTCGAGGCTCTCTTCATCTGTTGGTGCCCAACCAGAATCGGCAATCGCAATATCTGAGGCAATGAGACCGTATTGGATGAAGGTATCCATCCGGCGTTGTTCTTTGGTGGGAATTAAATCATCGACAATGAAGCTGCCTTCGCCACCTTCTTCGCGCGGCACTTCGCCAGCAATTCGAGATGATAGCCTTGATGGATCAAAAGACTTAATCGGACCTAAGCCCGATTTTCCTTCGATCAATCTATTCCACGTCAGGTCGGTCCCGCAGGCAAGCGGTGTAACCAGACCAATACCTGTAACAACCACACGTCTCATTTTGATTCGCGCTACTTCGTTTTAATCTGAAAAAGAGAATGCCCAGTTGATACCGGGCATTTTAATTTTTTGATGATTAAGTTGCCGAAGAAAGGAAATCAACTGCATCTTTGACTGTCAGAATTTTCTCAGCAGCATCATCCGGAATTTCACAGCCGAATTCTTCTTCAAATGCCATAACAAGCTCAACAGTGTCGAGACTGTCAGCACCAAGATCATCAATAAAACTCGCCGTATCGGTAACTTTGTCTGCATCCACACCCAAGTGCTCAACAATAATACCTTTTACGCGGTCAGAAACATCGCTCATTTTGTTCTACCTCAACTCAATTTGATTGGAATTAACGCCTTACGGCAACTTAAATACATGTTCTTAGAAATCTGAATTTCACGATTTCGTAACATACTTTGTTTTGCTTTACCAGCACCGGGTTAAAGGTCTTTTCGAGAACACTCTAAACACCTTAAATCATTGCCATACCGCCGTTTACGTGAAGTGTCTGTCCGGTGATGTAACTGGCTTCATTGCTGGCAAGAAAAACCACGCTAGCAGCGATATCCTCAACCTCGCCCAACCGACCAGAAGGAATGCCGCTCAACAAAGATTCTTTTTGATCATCAGCAAGCGCATCCGTCATCGGTGTTACGATAAATCCAGGTGCAATACAGTTTACAGTGATGCCTCTAGAAGCGACTTCTTGCGCCAATGACTTAGACATCGCGATCATGCCGGCCTTGGAGGCGGCATAGTTGGCTTGTCCTGCATTGCCTGTCACACCAACGATAGAGGTAATACCGACGATCCTGCCAAACCGTTGTTTCATCATGCCGCGCAGACAGGCCCGAGAAAGTTGGAAACTCGCCGTTAAATTGACATCAAGAACAGTTTGCCAATCTTCGTCTTTCATCCGCATGGCGAGATTATCGCGGGTAAGGCCAGCATTGTTGACCAGAATATCGAGACCGCCCATGGCTTCAGCGCTATCTTTAATAAGTTGTTGAGCGCCTTCCGAATTCGATAAATCACAGGCAATGACGTGGTTTCGCTCGCCCAATTCGTCGGCCAATGATTGCAATGCATCAACCCGTGTGCCGGATAGAGTTACCGTTGCCCCTGCTGCATGCAACGCTTTGGCAATCGCCCCGCCAATGCCACCGGATGCGCCGGTGATCAATGCCTTTTTGTCACTGAGATCAA